>JAFGTN010000914.1 GCA_016934075.1 Pirellulales bacterium | reverse complement strand
TTCGACAACGCCACTGCCCTGGAGATGCAACCGCTGCCCAAAGGCAATCGCGTCGCAATCATTACCAATGCCGGAGGGCCGGGCATCATGGCCGCCGACGCAGTGGAAAACGCCGGAATGCGGGTGGCAGAGTTGAACATAGACACCGCCGCCGCACTTAGCGAAAAGCTGCCCGCCGCCGCCAGTGTCGGCAACCCGATCGACGTTCTCGGCGACGCGGATCCCGAGCGGTATGGTGAAGCCCTGGATGCCGCGCAGGACGACGACTCGGTCGATGCGATCATCGTCCTCCTTACACCGCAAGCGATGACTCGCCCGGCCGATACCGCCCGAACCATCGCCCGGCGCTTGCGCGGCACGAAGCCGGTGCTGGCGTCGTTCATGGGTGGTTTGGACGTCATGGCGGGCCGTGAGGAACTCGTCGAGTGCCGACTGCCCGACTACCCTTCGCCCGAGCGAGCGGTTGCCGCGCTGAAAGCGATGGTCGACTACAGGCAATGGCGCCAGATGCCGCCACGCATGGTGGCGAGGTTCCCCGTCAACAAACGCCGTGCCGAGCGGATTTTGCATCGTTGCGCCCGGACGGGTGAATGGCAGGTCGGCGAAGCGGCGGCTAAGGACATCATGCGAGCGTACGAGTTCAATGTACCCGAAGGACGCATCGTCACGAATGTCGAGGACGCGATGGATGCGGCGGTAAAGATGGGTTTTCCCGTGGCAATGAAAATTGCCTCGCCCGACATCATTCACAAATCGGACCTCGGTGGCGTGAAACTCAATCTGGCCACACTCGAGGCGGTCCACGACGCCTATGATCTGATGATCTTGCGGATCACTCGCCGCGTGCCGGAGGCGCGAATCCATGGCGTCTATCTAGAGAAGATGTGTCCTCGCGGCCGCGAGGTGATTCTGGGCATGACCCGGGATCCACAGTTTGGGCCGATGCTGATGTTCGGATTGGGCGGCATTTTTGTCGAGATCATGAAGGATGTTACGTTCCACCTTGCGCCGGTGACCGCCCAAGAAGCCCTCGAAATGCTCCGCAGCACAAAGTCCTACACTTTACTCGAGGGTGCTCGGGGCGAAGCCCGTGTCGACATCAATGCGATAGCCGATTGCCTCCAACGCCTCAGCCAGTTGGTGACCGACTTCCCCCAGATAGAAGAGATGGACATCAACCCGCTGATTGTCGGAGAATTCGGAAGCAATCCCTTGGTGGCCGACGCCCGAATCACCATTTCGCAAACAAAAGGTCGCCTACGATGAGAAATGCAACCACGTACGATCCGCAGTGGCGGACAAAGTACCAGGAAATGATCATGACGCCCGACTCGGCGGTGGCGGAGATCCATCCCGGTGACCGGATTTTCGTCGGCACCGGCTGCGCGCAGCCGACCGAACTGATCAAGTCGCTGACGACCAGGGCTGCAGAATTTCCTGACACGGAAATCGTCCATCTTTTGACGAGCGGCGATGCACCCTACGCCGACAAGAAACTCTCGTCGTACTTCCGCATCAACAGTTTCTTTATTGCGGATAATGTCCGCGGCATAATTCAGGAGGGCCTCGGCGATTACACGCCGATCTTTCTGTCCGACATCCCCCGACTGTTCTCAACCGGCCAACTGCCGCTGGACGTGGCGATGATTCACGTGACTCCGCCCGACGAGCAAGGCATCTGCAGCCTAGGCGTGTCGGTCGACATCGTAAAAAGCGCCGCCGAGAACGCCGCCCTGGTCATCGCCCAGGTCAATCCCCAAATGCCGCGAACTCACGGTGATTCCGGTCTTTCGGTTCACGAAATGGACATTCTCGTGCCGGTCGATGTTCCACTGATCGAGGTGCATACGCCCGAGCCCAATGACGAAACCCGGCGGATCGGCGAGTACATCGCCGCGTTGATCGATGACGGCTCGACGGTAGAGTTCGGTATCGGACGCATCCCTCAATCGGTCATCGAGTTCCTAAAGGACAAACGCGGCCTAGGCATCCATACCGAGATGTTCACGGACGCCATCATAGACCTGATCGACTCCGGTGTCGTCACCGGCGAGAGCAAGTTGCTCGACCGCGGTCGCGTATCGGCGAGTTTCTGCATGGGCACGCGGCGACTGTACGACTATATCGACGACAACCCGATCTTCGCCTTCCATCCGACCGAGTACATCAACGACACCTTCGTGATTAGCCAGCTCAACAAGATGATCGCGATAAACGTTGCTCTGGAGGTGGATCTGACCGGTCAAGTCTGCGCCGACTCGTTGGGGACGCGGTTTTACTCGGGCATCGGCGGTCAGGTGGACTTCAACCGCGGCGCGGCCCGGGCACCCGGTGGCCGCGCCATCATCACCATGCCCTCAACCGCCCGGAACGGAAAGGTCTCGCGTGTCGTCGGACAACTGAGCCCCGGGGCAGGCGTCGTCACCACCCGCGGCGACGTCCACTACGTCGTCACCGAGTATGGTGTCGCTTATCTGCACGGAAAGAGCGTGCAAGAGCGTGCGATCGCCATGATCTCGATTGCCCACCCGGACTTCCGCGAACAACTTCTGCGCGACGCGATCGAGATGAAATACGTCCGTCCGGAAATGCAGGACGTCGAAGGCAAAGTCCACATCGGTCCGCCGGAACAGCGCACTATCATGTTGTTGGACGACGGCACGCAGGTCAACTTCCGCCACGTCCATCCGACAGACCTTCCGCGGATGAAAGATTTGTTCTACGACCTCTCGCAAGAGACGGTCTACTACCGTTTCATGTCGGTTGTGAAACAGTTTTCGCAAAAACAAGTTCAGGATTTTGTCTATGTCGACCAGCGAAGCGAAGTGGCCATCGTCGGCACCCTTCCCGCCCCCGGTGGCGAAGAAATCATCGCCGTCGGCCGGTATTACCTTAATCCAAAGACTAACCGGGCAGAGGTGGCATTCATTGTCCGTGACCAGTGGCAAAACCACGGCATCGGCAGCTTCCTGCTTAAGACCCTCATTTCCATCGCCAAACGCCACGGCATCAGCGGCTTTACGGCTGAAGTCCTCCGCCAGAACAAGGCCATGCAATCGGTTCTCAACCGCAGCGAAACCAAAGTCACCAGCAAACTCCAACAAAACGTCTACAGCTACACAATGGATTTTGCATAGGCCTGACCGGTAGTTTGATGAAACATATCGCTAAGTCCCACAACCACGGTTCGACACGTCGAACATGGTGTTTTGAGGCAAAATAACTGCCATTTGGAGACTTACCTATTCCGCAAAAACCGTCCCCCGGCTCTTGCAGTTTCGGATAATTTCAGCAATACTGCACGAGACCATCTGCATGATGCGGGCATTGATGTTGTTGCAGGACGCCGGGATTTTTAACACTTGTGACACGAGAGGGAATAACGATGAAACGACGCCAATTTTTCACAGCGGCAGCGGGTATGGGTGCCGGGAGCATGTTAGCTGGTACAACAGCCTCGGTCCTGGCTGCGGACAGACCATCTGAAAAACCATTGCAAATCTACAAGTGCAGCGTATGCGGCACGATTGTCGAGATTCTCAAACCCGGCAAGCCGTCACTGTCACACTGTGGCCAACCAATGGAACTCCTGGTGGAAAAGACAGAGGACAAAGGTAAGGAAAAACACGTCCCAGTCATCGAGAAGATTGACGGCGGCTACAAAGTGAAAGTCGGCAGCACAGCTCATCCGATGTTGGAATCACACTACATCGTAGGAATTGAACTGATTGCTAAAGACAAAGGTTGCATCTATGCCAAAGCCTTGAGGCCAGGAGACAAGCCCGAAGCCGTGTTCCTCATTGATGCTGATGACGTAATGGCTCGTGCATACTGCAACTTGCACGGTCTGTGGAAGGGCATGTAGAGGCAGCTATCCTTGGAGGCGATCAGGTGATAATTTGTGGTGCAGGCTTCCAGCCTGCCATGTGCAGCAAGGATGGCTGCACCACAAACCTTAACATTATTAATCGGTCGCCTTTTACCTCTTTTGGTTGTGCATGCGAAACAGCGCGTCCGTTTTTGAATTAGCGAAAATCATCCTCTTTCACAAATCGCCACGTCTCCCCGCCGTCGCCCGACATCAGCAATCTTCGCTCGTCATGGAAACGGTCGTTGCGATAGAACCAATGCGTCGACCAATATCTATACGAAAGAAAAAGACGACCGCGGCGGTCGATTGTGAGCCGGTGGTAAAAGACGCTGTATTCCGAAAAAGCAGCCACCACCAGCTTTTTGGCAGGCCCCCACTCGCCGTCGACCGGTTTGCATTGGTAGGCAAGCCGAGCGTGAATGCTCAACGGGAAAGGCTCTTCGTTCCTCCCCCAAAGCCGAAAAGCGGCATGTAAAGAATCGTTAGGAGTACAGACCAGCCCTATGTATGTCTGCCGCAGATCTTTGCCCAGCGTGACAGCCTTGGTCCAGCCGCCAGCCGAGTCGTTGGGCTTTAGCGATCGGGCGTACGGGAAAGGCTGTCCATGCGTTCCGGCCAGAACGTGTAAATAGCCGCGACTGTCCATCGTGATACTGGGAGAATTGTGAACGTCGTTGGCCGGTGGGCCATGTGCGACCAGTACGGGCTTGCTCAGAGTCTTGGTTTTTTTATCGTAAGTCGCCACATAAGCCGGTGCGCCGGGCACCTTCTTCTTCGGATCGGTAGCTTCGGCCCAGGTAACGTGCACGCGGCCGCCGCGAGACACGATAGACGAAGGAATGCCCGAATGGAAGGAAAACCCCAGGCATTTTTCGCTTAACAGAATCGGCTTACCCCACGATATCCGTCCCGTAGTGTCTTTCTCCGGCACGAACAATTCCAACCGACAAAGACGACGCCACATTAGACTAGGATCCCGCTTAAGTACAAAGCACCTCAAGACCGGCGGCGGTCCGTCGGGCGTGTTGTGGCCGGAAAATTGCTCGATGTCGTATTGACACCCGCCCTGTATTCCCTGTGGAAGAACATAGCCCGTGAAGGTACGCCCGCCGTCGCTCGACTGCAACAGGGCCCCATCATCGCGCGAACTTGACAGTACATAGACGTTGTTATCGCGATCGAATGCCACTTTGCTCGAACTGCCGTCGAATTTCCAATCTCGCTGTGCCGGCGTCCAGGACTTGACGGCTTTGGCGAGATTGGTTTCCACCCATACGCCATCCCGCAACATCGCCAATTTGTCCGCCGAAACACGCATGAAGGGTCGGTTTTTCAGATCGAAATACGGCTGGGCGGCAAGCGGATAACGCGGGTGGTTACCGAACGCTTCGTCTTCGCTTTCATAGGGCCGCAACAAGATAGGCGTTTTCAGCGTGGACGATTCAGCGGGGCGTTTCGAGCTTACTGTCAAAGTCGAATAAGTCGTGAAATCCCTATGCGCATCGGGTGTGACGCGGAGGTGTACCGATCTGGTTTCACCTTTGTGCGGAGCCCGGTAAAAAAGCTTGACCGCTCGTCGCTCTCCACCGCGCAGCACAAGCGCGTCGTCCCGCAACTCCACCGGCCAGTCGCCGTCGGGAAATTCCAGGGATAGTCGAACCGTGGCTTTTCGTTGAGTGTTGTTGAATACCGTGAACTCGCAATCGCCTTTTGAATCCGCTCGGGCATATACCTTTTCGCGGTAGGGGCTGAGCAACCAGCGAAATTCGGCCAGGGGAAACAGCGAGTTTATGTCGTTACTCCAGATCGCCATGTCGGGATACGCATCACCTTTGTCCCAGCGAGTCAGCCCGTCGATTTCCACTGAGCCATTTTGTGCCGGTAGATACAATCGCCAGGGCCGCCCGTCGCGCGGCACCTTTGGCGAAAACGTATGCGTGGCGTAGCCATCTGAGTCGACCTTCATCTTGGCAAGCGATTTGCCATCGGCATCGAATACTTCGAGTTCCTTGACTTGCTTGGGCAGCCGCCATGCTTCAATTTTCAACTTGCCCGCCCGGGGAATAAAACAGATGTTCCCCGCCGTGTCCGCGTCGTATAGTTCGATTGGCTCCTGGTGCCGGCGGTCGCGGTGACCGCGCGCGGTTTCGATGCAATATCGGGGGCAATTGGTGCGAAAGCCCCAGGCGATATGGCTGCCGTAGCGGTCTTGGGAAACCGTGATGTTCAGACCGTACAGGCCCTTGCGCTTAACCTTGGCCGTAAGTCGTGCCGAGTGCAAGGGCCCCGGGCCTTTCGTCGGCTTGCCGTCGTCGGGTATAAAAACCTCCTGGATCACCTGCCTGTCCGGCCCAACCAGTATCGCTCGCAACTCGGTCTTGAAGCTGGGACTGTGGTTGAGGTCGCGTTTATACACGTCGATAACCAACTCGCCGGATGAAGCCAGGAAATACGCCCCCCCACAGCCGCCTAAAACCGGGCCGGGACCGAAGGCAAGCTCCTCGCCCGGTTTCTTCTCCGCCGCATGTGCGCATTCGACACACGAAACGCTGCCCAAAAATAGGCCCATCGAAAATAAAACAAGCAACCCGACAAGCATTCGAATAATCGGCATGATGTCATTCACTCCAGTGAATTTCGCTATTTGCAGGCAGTCGATCAATAACTTGTGGTACAGGCTTACAGCCTGCCTTACGCAGCCAAGATGGCCGTACCACAAATCGGCAAGTTATTCTTCGGTCACCCTCTAGACACTCCAACTTCGCCTTCCAGTATGGCTATCCCGGCGCGAAAATCAACCTCCGGGCAGAGAAAGAGCATATTTGCTGGGGATTGTCCACACTACCCCGCCCGTGGATGGCTTGGCACCTTGCAATTATCCGTTTTTGCTGATACAAGAAAAACAACTGCAATGCGAATATCACAAAGAAACGCGGAGAAATTGTTTTCCAAGGATGTGTATTCATGCCGACAAATACAAAAAAGCGGTCCCCATTCCAATTCAGCCTCAGAACTTTTCTGATTGTCACCACCGCCACAGGTGTCGGCTTGGGTATCATGGGGCGACTGTTCATGCGCAACCCGGACATTTTTATGACCGTGCTTGGGGTGCTTTCCACGGTGGTACCGTTTTTACTGGCGATCATCACGATCATATGGATCGGCGCCGGTGGAAAGCCGCATCCCGCGGCAAATTGTCGCCAATGCGGCGCGGACTTATCAGAAGTAATCCCTTCGCAATACACTCTTCGTCGCGAACGTCGCTGGGGATTGGTGATCTGGGGCATTATGCTGCTGGCCATGCCAGCCATCGGTCTTGCATTGATGGTCGTGGCGCAAAAATTCTACGGCCCTTCGCCCGGCGGGCTGGGGATGCTCAGCACCGAAGAGTTGATCGAAAAGCGATTACCCAAGAAGGTCGACGAGCCTTGGGTGTGGAGAGAACTGGAACGCCGCTTGCAAGACGGGACATTGACAAAGGAGAACGTCGACGCCGCGGTCAAAAAGCTGGTAGCGCACATGAAAACCACGCGGCCCCAAGGTTGGGATAGCCCTTTGAATTGGCAGTCTGAATTCTTGGAACCGGCCAACCGGGCGGGTATGATTTCGGAAGATGTTCTTATCGCACTGGCCGACGCCTTCCACGGCCCTAAACCGGCTGTCGAGCCCCTTGAGCGCAAAAGGGAAGGCAAGGGAAGCATTCGAATAGATGTCAACTACGGCAACCAGTGGCAAAGTAATTCCAAACTGGGCCTTGTATTACTTTGGGATGTCAACCGAATTCTGCTCGACGGTAAGCCCGTCAAACACCAGTTGATCCACAGATCTTCCAATCAGTGGTCCGGAAGCCATGAATCTCAACTGACGCCGGGCAATCACGAACTGACCGTCGAGGTCGAATGCGCCTACGTCGATCAAAGTAAGATGCTTGGACTGGACACCAACAGCTTGTCAAAAGCGCGTTGGCCCAAGGCGATAAAACGCTGGAAAACAACGGTTTCGACGCCGTTGAAGGTATACGCGGCCGGCACGCAGCTAGTCAAGCTGAGTACGAAATCCGCCGACAGCCCGGGCCCCAGCGGCGGCGTCCGCATATCCCGCTTCGCCATTCAGGGCGATAGCGGCGAAACTAAAAGGATCGTTCTGCACAGTACGTTCGACAAAAGTGTTCCTATTTCGCTAAGTTACGACGTCTCGGTTGTAATCGAAGAAAAAACGATCCCCCTGGGACGTCAGTGGATAGCCCTGCGAAACAACGGACGCATGTCGAGCGGTGGGCAATTCACAAAGCCAATCGATAAAATCTCGCCCAACACCAAACAGGCCGACATCATCCTTACCCCCAACGCCAAACATATTGAACACCGTCCCGAAGTAAAAGAAATCTGGGGCAAAAAAGTCGTCCTCCGTGGAGTACTGCTGGAGCGATTGGACTTGGAAGCGGAAAACGAATGACCGGTTACCATTCAAATTTCGGTTCTTCACAGAATCTAGAGGGTGAAAATGATGTCAACTTGCCTTCGGCAAGAGGTTTTTTAGGCATGGGCTAACAAAAGTATATTGACTCAAGCCAAACTCCCAAGGAACTTTCCCCCAAACGAGTTCCTTTGCAAACATCTCGCCGCACATCGGGGTGCGGTGGCTGAGGAGAAACCTACCAAGGAATAACTAGATGCTGACGGAAGTATATTTTGTCAAGACTCCTCGGATATTCTATGGTCCGAGAAACTTCTTTTTCATACTTTTGTTAGCCCATGCCTAAAAAACCTTCGTGCGGAGCACGACAATAGCATTTTTGCCCACTAAATTCCGTGCAGAACCCAAATTTCTAATCCGTGTGAAACTCGTTGACCGGTTCGTTTCCGGCGCGGGTTATGAGGTGCATGTAGAGCGTTGGATCGATTTTCACGGAAACACTCTTCGCGCTGCCGTCGGCCAAGCCGTGGTTAACCACGCCGGGGTGAAAACTGCTGGGGCCGAACGTCCAGGGCTTGTTGCCCGAGTGGTCGTCGGCCGAGAGGTAATGCTTGCCTCCGCCGCTGTGGTTGATAGTGGCCGCCACGCCTTCTTTGACCACGTAGTAACTCTTTTCTCCGTCAAACACAAACGAAGGCTTCGTCTGTTCGGCCAGCCCGACAACAGCCGCCGTGGTACCGTCAATCCAAGCGGCGTAGTCTTGCTCTCGTGTTTCACAAAGTAAAAGTGTGTTGGAAGTTCCGTCGGTTATGTCCTTGATCGTTGTTTTCGAGCCGGGGTAGATTACGCCGTTGGGATGCTCGGCCCCTCCGATCGGCCGCGTCTCAGTGCTGTAAAGGCTGGCCAGATGCGTCGCCCCCAAGGCAACGTAGTTGCTGATGCCCGATGGTTTTTGGGCATATTCTGGTGCTTCGGCCAAATCCGTACCCGTGTAAGATGGACAGCGGTATGCTGGGCCAATCTGAACCTTGTCGAACACTGCCGAGCAAATCATGCCAGCCGCCAATGCATTTTCTGGGTTGCCGTCATACGGAAACCCCTTAGCGATATCTAGCTGCTTATAAAGACCATTAAATTCCATATGCGGAAGGTTCAATACCATCCAACTAAACCCGGGCGAGTTACCATCAGCGTTGTAAGAGCCCGGCTCCGGCGTGGTAGCGCTGAGTGTTTGCTCGCCCGGACGAACCAACATCGAAGGCGGAAAACACCTGTTCGTGTCGTGGTAGTTGTGCAATGCCAAACCGATTCCCTTTATAGTACTGATGCAGGCAGCACGCCGTGCCGCTTCTCGTGCCGACATCACGGCCGGAATTATAAGCGCAACTAGAAACGCTATAATAAGAATTATCACCACAAGTTCGACGAGCGTAAAACCTCGCCTGTCGCAAGAACGAAGCATGAGGCCGTTTCCATGGAATAACAGATAATGAGATGATGAAGACACACCCTCAGCCTAGACGTTTTTGTGAATGGCGTCAATCGTGAGAAACACCGTTGGGCAACGCCACATAGATTTCTTGAAATATGAATCTGATAAATGGAATAATTTGATGAAATAGAGAAATGGAATCCGTACTTACGTTGGCCCTGTTGCATCCTACCTTACTTTGCGCCTTCGCGCCTTTGCGTGAGATATTTAACCGGGCGTTAAATGATATCTCTGCTGGGGGTGACTGGGACAACGTCCGAATTCTTGCGAATCCAACTACCACCTGGCTTAAGTCTTACGTAAAACATCAGTGTTTATTAGCGGCGATTAGTGTTCCAGCTCTCTTTGCTCAAACCACCCAGCCGATTTGTGGTGCGACCATCTTGGCTACACAAGGCAGGCTGGAAGCCTGCACCACAAGTTATTTTCTAGCCACCTCTAAGTCGACCTAATAATCAACTCCGGCATCACCACGTGTTCCAGTTGGGTCGACTTGCCTTGTGCTTTCGCATCGTCCGACGGATGCAAAACCTCGGCCAGGATCCTCGACATCTCGGCGTTGCGGGGATCGACCGAACTGATGGCGGGCGTGAAGTATCGGGCCAGGTCGGAGTTGCCGTAGCTGACCACTCCGAAATCGTCGGGCACGGAAACGCCCTGTTCGCGCAGGCTGCCGATCACCTTGATGGCGCTGACGTCGTCGCAACAGAACAAGCCAGTAATGCGACGCTTTCGCAGCTCTTCGGCATCGACTTTACTGCCGTGCGGCAAGATATAGGGATCGAAGTCGGGAAAGATCTTGCCCAGTATATCCAGGTAGGTTCCCCGCATCAGTTCGAGAACCATGTTGCGGCCGGACCATAACTCGTTCTCGACAAAGGCGACACTGCCGCCCTTCTGGCCGATGAGGTGATGGATCGCCCGCGTCACACCCAGGTCGTAGGTTTGAATGACATAACGGAAATTATTGCTCGACATGGTGTGGTCGAGCAGAATCACGGGCGAGTCTTGCGGCGACAGATGCGAGTAGAAATCCCAGGTCTTCGATTCATCCATGGTGGGAATCACAACCACGGCCTCGTAGCGCTCGTGCACCATGATGCCCACCAGGCGGACCTCTTCTTCCCAAGAGTTATAGTTGCAGAAATGGCGGACCTCGCGCCCCAACTCGGCAGCACGATTCGCCACATGCAGGATCAGGTCCTCGTACTGAATGGAATAGAACGGAAACACCAACCCCCAGATCTTGGCCTTGGGTCGCAAATCCGAAACGAACGAGCCCCGCCCCCGTCGCTGAACAATGTACCCTTCGTCGGCCAGCATATTCAACACGCGCTTGGCCGTCTCGCGGGCAACGCCGTGCTTTTTGAGCATCTGGTTGATCGAATCGATGCGTTGCCCAGGCTGCAATCGCTGTGAAAGAATATCTTCGCGATAAGCATTAAAGAGCTTCTGGTAAATCGGCGTGGCTGGATCAACTGGATCAGTCATAATCGCACCGTCACATCACACTTTAGGGGATATCACATCACACCCTTTGTATTGTTATCTGGTGGTGATGTCAAGTGTGTGAGATGACAACAATCCATATTACAGCTACAATGTCACCTTCCCGTCTAAAAAAAGGGCGACATTGACTGTTTGTCATCCAGCCGTAGGCCGGGTTGTAACCCCGGCAATGAGAGACCGCGATCATGAAAGAGCCGGTGTTCAACCCGGCCTACAGATCTCGAATCCCCGGACACTCTCAAATAATCTCAAGTGCCAAACTTCTGCCCTCTGCCCTCTGTTATCTGTCCTCTCCTCACTTCCCAAGCGGCGTCACTCGAATATTGCGATACTCGATGGGCCGCCCTTCCGATTGCAAACAGATCCAGCCCGGAAGTTCCTCAACACCGGTGATTTGCGTCTGCAGCAGGCCGTTTACCTTGAGCGTGAGAATGTCGCCGTCCAAGATCAACTGATAGTCGTTCCACTGCCCAAAGGGTTTCTCGTTACTGGGGTAGAGTTTGGGGGTGCGTCGTCCGTCGGTTCGGCCGGGTACGGGTGTGATACCGAACTCGTGATTGGTATAAACATCGCCGGCATTCTCGGTTTTGAGCTGGGCCTCGATACTCTTTGGCCAAACCATTTCCTCGCCGTGCGCGCGAACCAGTACGCCGTTGTTGCTGCCGAGTTTGGTATTTTCGGGCCATCGCCATTGCAGGTCGAGAATATAGTTGTCGTACTTGGCCTTTGTGCGCAAGTACCCGACAGGCCGGCCTTTACAGCTTAACACTCCATCAGTGACCTTCCAAACGTCTTCCTTCTTGGTGGTCGTGTCCTGCTTGGTTTGATCCTTGCGGTCGCGGAGGAAGAAGTCCCAATCGGCCAGGGTTTCATCTTCGAGCAGGTTGACCGTTTTGCCCTTGGGAGATTCGACCTGTTTGATGGGCGTGAGTTCAACCTTGCGGAAGTGGATCTCTCCGCCTTCGGACTGCAGGCCGATTTTGCCAGGCGTGATCTCGCAATCAACGGCCTGGTTGACCTGCTTGCCGTTTACAATAAGCGTGATCGTGGAGCCGTCGGCGATGATCTCGTAGGTATTCCACTCGCCGGCAGGCTTTTCGTTATCTGACTCCTTGGCAATGCCCGTGAGCTTGCCCCATTTGTCACTGGTAACTTTCTTCGTTCGCTTGGGATCGCCGGAAATCTTGAAATCGTCGAAGGCCCAAAAATCTCCCACGCTCTCGTGTTTGAGTTGTGCTTCGACACAACGCGGCAGCCCCTTGGGTTCTCCGTTGATGCGCATCAACACGCCACTATTGGTGGGATCGACGCCGGGTGGGTATCGCCACTCGACCAGCAGGCGGAAATTCGTATAGTCCTTTTTCGTTGCCAAGTAGCCCATGGGCTTGCCCTTGCAAACGATCATGCCGTCGCGGACACTCCAAACGTCATCCATTTTCACGTCGGGCTCAACAAGATAGTACCCCCAACCGTCCAGACTCTTGCCGTCGAATAGCTTGACGGTCTCGATGGGGCCGGATGCGGCCTTGGGATCCGATTTATCTTCTGTTTTTGTGGCAGCCTCCAACAGTACGCTACAACCCAAGCCCACGAAAAAGGCCAATAGGATGGCTCGATAATTACGCATGAGTATTCTCCTTCATCTGTATCCAAAGGGGGGGAGGGGAGTGTCAATCGCAAAGATTGCCCACCACTTTAGACGTTTAGCCTGCC
>JAFGTN010000913.1 GCA_016934075.1 Pirellulales bacterium | reverse complement strand
GTCCAAACAGTGAGCATGGTAACTTGACAATGGGGACTTCGTTGCCACGCTCAATCGTGACACACGACTCAGCCTGATACGTGCAGATCAACGGCTTGTGAGTCTAAACGTTCTTCCAATATATTAGAAGTCGAAGTGCGGGGAAGCGCCCAGTCGCGCTCGTTTGTTATGCTCAGAAAGAAAGCGTCCTGCGACTCGATGATGATTTGGTTGCGTCCGGCTCTCAGTCTGGCGGGGATCCTTTCCTTGCCCGGGTGCCAGCCGGCCCATGGATTGTTGCTTTCGAAGATCTTCTCTCCGTTTAACCAGATGCTCAGCAGCCTCGCTCCAGTGTTGAAAAACACTCCGCGATCGATCTCAGATTCGATACAGGAGACAGCCTGCACGATTTGATTGTCGCTCTCTGTCAGATGGGTCGCAAATCCCCTGGCCCGGTCGTGATGGACAAACGATCTTCCTGGCTGTGCCAGCCGCCGCGAAAGTTTATCATCCTGAGGCAGGCTGAGTTGAGCCCAGGTTTCATCGATCACTAATTTGGCCACGGACTCGGTATTTAGACTATCGTTGTGAGGTCTGAGCCGCATCTTCCAGTTCGTGATTACTCCCGGCAACAGCGAAATGTCCAGGGATCGCGGAACCGAGGCTTCGGGGTAGCCGAACGACTCGAGCAAGGCGCCTGCCATAACGCGAAAGCCCTCGAATGTGGGCGCGAAGTAGGTATTGACCAACTCTGGCTCGCAGTCCGGGTGTTTCCGTGACTTCACGTTCACGTCAGCCAGGCGATACCCCCGCTGGACGGCAAGCTTGCGGAGGGAGCCGTTGTAGCTTTCCAGGAGTTCCTTGGCCCGTGGATTGTTCTGTGGTATGGCAAAGCCCGTTGCGATGATCGGTTCGATACCCGACTGCTCAAGGCGGTCAACCAGCCGGGTAATCGCATGTCGGAAGTCTTCGGGAGAGCGAGGCTGGGAATAGCCTGCGATCTCCGGGCCGAATTCGATCACAGCATGGGTCGGTGCAAATGACTCGACGTGCTGTTGATAGTGTTCTTCATTGAAAAAAAGAGGAAAGGCCCAAGCTGCATTAAACAATCGTGGAGCCATATCGGGTGGAAGGAAGCTTAGGGCTTGATTTATGAGCAATATGTGCGTCTCACGGGAGGTGGCGTGGTCGCCTAGAAAGACGATGCGAGCCCCGGCCTGAAGACGTTGTATTGTTCGGTTTGCGCTGTGGTTGTCCAGATCAAACGCCGTATCGACTGATGAAGCCGAAAGTCCGCTGAAGCGGGAACGGTCCAGTTTGACCGAGACAAACTCACCGTACATTAGATCGCGCCGGTCACGGGGGGCGTCAATACGACCGGCCTCCTGGGCATTGATCGGTACCACACTTCCCGAAGCGGTGGACTTCGCCACCACAACGCCCTGGAACACGTGCACTTCCGTGGTTCCACTCTTATCAACATCGACGCCGAATTCTGTCCCCATGTCCACCAGATGCGCCATCGGCGTGAGTACGCGAAAGCCCACGCACTCGTCTGACACAGAGACCGTCAGGTTGCCCTGCTCTAGGCACACGACCGTGCTATCGACCAGTTCGATCATTACGGGTGCCTGCAAAACAAGCTCAGCGCCGCTGAGCATCTGGATGCAAGCGATTCCTTCCTCGAGCCGCACTTCTCCCGGAGCGAGCCCTTCACCCGCAACAGAGTACGTGGGTCCCAATACCCATCGTGCGTTCTCGGTGCTCACGAGCCTGGCGATAACCGGGGTTGAAGGATCAGGCCATAATGAGAACAGAAGCCAAACGGTCATGACGAGAATAATGGCAGCGGCAACACCTGCCCAGAGCCGCCGGATCGGCCGGATGTTGAGGAAATATGTTGTGGTCGACGGTTGAAAAACCGGTTCTGGTGGGCAATCTTGGCTTACGTCACCCACACCGCCGGTCAGAGATAGTTCCGTGTGGATATCGAAGTAGGCAAGATAAATATCTTGCGCTTCGGGATATTGCTCGAGCAACTTGCCGAGACGCTCCTGTTGCTCATCACGCAGATTCCCATCGACCAACGCCGAGAACAAAGTATCAATTTCACGTCGTGTTTTTGCTTCCATCTCCGTTATCCTGATTTATCCTGTCGAAGAAGCCAGCTTCTGCTCGATGCAAAGAAGGAGTTGTCGGCGGATGCGCTGAAGGGTCTTGTAAAGGGCATTGGCCGTCCGCCCCGTGGCGTCCGCAACCTGTTGGATTGTGGTACCCGGCTCATCGTAGCGCAGGCGGAGTAGAGACTGGTCTGAATCACGCAGCCGGTCCATACAATCCATGAGCATGCGGTGACGATTCCCGCTGGTTGTTTCAAAGTGCTTTTGGCGCTCGACCAGCGCTTCGATGAGCGGCTCGGAAAGAAACGTGTACCGCTGCCGCCGGCGATGGTACATCAGCACCTCGTTTTTGGCGAACTGCCTGGCCCAGGGCAAAAACGGTTGCCGTGGATCGTAAAGATCAAACTTCTTCAAGAGCGCTAGCGCGGTCTCTTGCAACACATCCTGTGCGTCATCTATGGACCCCATCAGTGGTGCGATTGTGCGCATCAAATCGTTCTGATGTCGAGTCCAAAGTATTACGAAGTGTCCTGAATCCTGTTTTGCCAAAGGTTGCACCTCTGATACCAAATTGTCCGACTTCCCCTGTCCGTTCATCGCTGTCTTGCTCCTTTAGGATTCACAGCGCGGACCTTGCTACCATCTTTTGAGGCCAAACAGAGGACCTTCCAGTTCCAATGCAAGGAGCTTCTGTGCGTGCTCGGGGTCTACGACTACGACCTCGCGGGGTCTGAACATATCTTGCTCTAACGATGTGCCCAGTGTTGCCTTCCATCTCGCTTGACGATGTCGGCACCCCGATTTTTTTTGTGCACATTTCGCGGCTCAATACCCGGCCCGCACGTACCCCTGTCAACGCTTCGGCAATGGGTTTACTACCACCACCGCATGACTTGGAGCCGGTGTGGCTCGCTACACCTTCACCGTACAGCTCTTTCATCTGCTACTCCTTGCCAGTTACTGGCGCTGTCCAAGCGGATGCTCACAGCCCTAAGTAATTAGCATTTATTTCTGTAAAAGTAATTTACTACTCAGCTTCTCTCGGTTGATACAGCCGGATATCATCAATATACATCTTGCCCGAACCACCGGATACTGTTGTGTTACCTCTGGTACCAAGACCGATTGCAATTCTATCGACATTGCTTAGGTTAATGCCCTTATCGGCAAAATCCGACAGTGGAATTACCCATTCAGTCCAGGTGTTTATCTGTGTAGCAGCCGGATCATCGTGTACCACAACCACGGAATTGCCAGCGCCGTTGGAAGCAGACACATAAAGCGGCTCGGCGTCGTTGCTTAGAATGCCGATGTCCTGGTTAGCCCACTGCCCGGTGACTGTGCCTGTGGTCGTAACATTCGAGAATACCGCCTGACACGTCTTGGCTGCATCATGGGCCGTAATAGCCAAACCAATATAAACGTTCGAGCCCATCGGGATATTCTGTACCGTGGCGCCCGTAACTGCCTGCCAGCTCGTGCCGTTCGCAGAATGAGAAACCGTAAAGTTGCCGGAAATGCTGCGCTCGAGCTTCACCCAGTATGGAGCGGCAACGCCAGTCTGGTTCGTGTTAAAGCTGACGCCGCCTGTCGAGGGCCGACCCTGAGCGGCAACACCATTCGCGGGAGTAATTGCCGCAAAGGCATGCGCCGAATCAGGATTCAACGACTCGCGAATCATCACGCCGGCCTTCGCCCAGTCGTTCGTGTTATCGACGCTCTGTACCTTCGCGACAATCGAGCCTGCGCCGCTGAGCATCTTGTAGGCGAAGTGGAATTCATCAGCTTCCACACCGTTGACGTTCCAGATATCAGCGCCGGAGGCGGTCATCGTAAACGTGCCAGCGGGAGCTTCGACGAAGCTGCCGACGGATGGAGGATTGCCGCGGAACCATATTGACAATTCCACAACATCATCTGCTGTCCAGTCTCGTACGGCACTTAACGTTAATTCTGCTTCTGAGTACTTAGCAAAGCCGTCCTTGTTGTTGTCAAAGCTGTATGGCATAGATTGGCTGCCACCGTGAACTATCGTTTCTTCGGTATAAGAAGCGGTGGTTTCATCTCCGACCGCTGCTCCTGTGCCGTTGCCCGGAACATAAGGATCAACACCCGGAACACCGGCGCCAAGACCATCATGCCACGAGAACCATATCTGGTTATCATCGGTATTGTAGGCCTCGAAATCGTCGATTACGAAAAAATCACCTGTTTTAAAGCTCCAGACATTTCCTGCCCAGGGACTATCCGGATTAGTACCGTTGACCTCATCGATTCTCCAGTAATACGCCGTATTTAGCATGAGTATGCCGGGATCGTAGCTTTCTTCGCCGATGGCTTTTGGCCCTTTATACTCAGGTGAGCTTTTCGTCGCGTTCTTTACAGCATCCGCATTCGTGCCGAAGTACACTTCATGTGAAGCAGCGACATCTCCCGCATTCCATGAAAGAACATGCGTGGGACTGACATCTACAGCACCGTCAGCCGGATTCGGGCCGCTGGCGGCGCCCTCAGTAGTAAAGCTCCAAACCTCGCCTTTATGCGTACCGGCGCCATCGAACTCATCGATACGCCAATAATAGGTCTTGGCTAATTGAAGTGTTCCGGGATTATAGTTTGTAGTTCCTTGGGCAGTATCC
Source organism: Pirellulales bacterium (assembly GCA_016934075.1). Taxonomy (GTDB): domain Bacteria; phylum Planctomycetota; class Planctomycetia; order Pirellulales; family Thermoguttaceae; genus JAFGTN01. The sequence continues at coordinate 3,897 of JAFGTN010000913.1, read as the reverse complement.
GCCGTGGCGTTGTTGACATCGTCGAAGTCTTCCCCGAAGATTACGTAGTGCAATTTTGCCCCGAAACCCGGTGTCCAGCTAAGTCTAACATTCAGGTCGACAAGCTCATCGCCATCAGCCGGAACAGGTGCATAGGCTGTCTTGGGCGGCACTGTAAAACTCCAGACATTACCTTTCCACGGGCTGTTCGGGTCGGCGTCATTGACTTCATCGATACGCCAGTAATAAGTTGTTCCCGGTACCAAACCGTCCGGATAAGGATTTCCAGCGAAGCCAACTATTAAAAATTCCGTGCCAAGAGCAAAATTGCCCCGTAATGTGTCGCCGGTACCGTCATTTACATCGTCAAAGTTATCACCGAAATAAACATCATGTGAGACGGCAAAATCTCCCGGACGCCAGCTAAGGCTCGCCCAAGTTTGCAAAAGCGACGAGCCATCCGCCGGGTTAGGACCGAGGGCATAAGGAAATCCCTTGGTACCTTCCATCACCGTCTGTAACTCGGATTCCGTTAGCGCCTTATTATAGATACGAACGTCATCGATAATCCCGACGTAGAACTTTTCCAGAGTGACGACTGCGGTATCAGCGGCTCCATCTATGGCTCCTATATAAGCATGGGCCTGAGATGATCCCGAAAAGTCATATCCCGCCGGGACATCAATGCTACCATCGAGAACGCCGTTGACATATACGCTTGTCGTCGTCCCTTGCCTCATTCCAGCGACGTGGTACCATTCACCATCAATAACTACAGTGGCGCCGAGTGCCTGGGCTTTGGTGCTGTCGTCATCAGTGGTCAGGGTGATTCTATCATCGTTTGCTTCATGAGTCGCCAGGGTGAAGCGTACTCCGCCACTATTGTCGCTGCCGTTGGCGAAGATTGTACCTCTGTCCGTCTGTGTTGTTTTAATCCAAGCGGTGATAGTCCAATCATTCGCTCCGAAATTAAGGATGTCCTGATTGCCGCAATCCACGAAATCGTCGCCATCGAATTCCAAGCCGCCGCCGATTTTTCCGACCACCCACTGGGGATCGCCTTCGAGTGTGCCGTCATTTCCATTGCCGGTAACATCAACGGCGGTAGTCCCCGATCCGTCGTCAAACGGCCAGTGGGCGACAAGATCCGCCGAGGCGGTATTGACCATAAGCAACGCCAAAACGAAAGAAATGATATAGATTGTTTTTTCACACATAACAGCCTCCTTCAAAGAAATATTACATGATAATTCATCACTTGCGCTATTTGAATATACTATCCCAAGATTATGCTTTTCTATATAGGAACACCTCCTTTCTAAAAACCCAGTATGGCTCATCAATGAAACTACGTCCGTGACGTTTTGAAAAGATAATAAACCAACAATCTCTACCATCCATTTTATTCTACCATATAATATTTTGTCACCTTTTGTCAATAGAAAGCTTCAGATCATGCATCGGTATGAGCGGGTTCTGACTTAACCGGGATTTCCTGAAAGACTATCCTCGGAATAGCTACTTCCGCCATCTGAAATATCACGTAACGCGAATGGCTGACCACCTTAGCTCCTATCATGACGAGCTTGTCCCTGAGCGTTCTAAGAGACCATTGTTTCACTAACTTGGGCAATACCAGCCGTCTGAGAAAATTACCAAGATTGTAAGCCAGAGCAAATAGCTGAAGGCGGATCTGATTGTCCACAAAATCATGACAGGAAAGCCTCGTCCAGTTCAAGGCGTACTTACCTTCCTTAATCCACTGCTCGGTTGTACCTCGCTTGTTATAGAATTTAACAATATTGCTCGATTTCCACCGTAGGTTTGTGACTATGAAGTTGATTCTTGGAAAAAGCTCTCCCGGATACCACTCGATCTTGGCGACGATTCTGCGAGAGATCTTCCAACTGGCTGCTTGATACCGAAAGCTATGATATATGACAATTGGCTTTTTCGATGGACGTCCCACAGGCCGAGTCAGCAAATGCTTAACTTTATCGTCCAGAATCTGATTCCCCTTCAAGCGGATAGCATAGAAGTAATGCTCTGCTTCGAGGTATCTGTAAATATTGGGGTCAGCAAAGGCTTCATCACCTCGGAAAAATCTGAGGATGTCGTAGGTTCTATAACGATTGACAATCGGATCCAATAGACTTCGCCAGTTATCGGCACTATGGACGTTTACGTTCCGGAGGAGAGTTCGCCCCAAATTGCCAAATTGATTGAAGCAGAACAATGGGTGATAACAGGTGCATTCAAAAAAACCGTTATAAGCAGAGCCTTCTTGGTTGCCGTAGGTCGGGCTGACAGAACTGTCCATATCAAGAATAATTTGTTTGAGTGATTTTCGCTGGTGTACTCGATCAACCCATTCGCCTACGAGGTTCATCAGCAACTCCAGATTCTTGGACTGTGTCAGTATCTCTGTTTCGAATCTGCTCATGACACTGGTAGAGGCAGCCGAACGTTCTATAGCTCGTCCACAAGCAACATGCCGCATCGCCAGATCGACAGCCAAACGTTCAGCATCATTTGTATCGTCGTAACCTGCGAGTCTGCTATATATCGATTGCCTCAGTAAAGCGGTAAGGCCGTGCTGCGTATTCTTGCCCATTCTGATGTCACGCAGCTCCGATCCGATGGTCGAGGTCAAACCAAGTGCGTCATCAAGCTCCCGGTAGGCAAGTAATCCTCCATCGCTGGTGACCTTAGATCCATGAAATTCGAGCTTCAGTTTGCGGTCAAAATCGAGCCTCAGAGCGTCCTTGCTTGCTTCACCCATTGGGTTGTCCCGTAAAGAATGGCTAAAACTGGCTTGAATGGTCTCCATAGGCTCTATATTATCAAAATCACGTTCAATTGTCACGGAGTATTTGGAAAATCCGGACTGATTCATGGTTGAGTTATTATCAACCGCAACGCTGCCCATCAGCTCGGCACCTCCTGGTTTCTGCCTTTGGGCTTCCATATTATATCTGCATCCGAACCGGAAATCTGCCATTCATCAACTCGAAAATCGAAGCCCCCTATCGCTTTTAGTTTGGGATCGATCATAAATCTTTATTCAATAAGAACTTCTAAAAATAGCTTATGGCCACAAAAAATTTGGATTGGCGGAGGCAGATTTCGACGTTTGATGCAGAAAAGTAATAGAGACAACAGTTCGAGCCTAATATTGTTTCTTATCGGAGCAAGGAAAGAAGTCCTAATTATATGAAAACCACTCAGAAGCCTGTTGCTGTCATTAATGGAGAAAATAACCCAAAACAGCACGCGAGGCCTCCCGATAGGATGAAACGACGTGAATTTCTGTGCAAAGGCGGGGCCCTATCTGTGAGTCTTGGCCTTGGCCCATTCTTGTCGACCTTCGCCGACGAGATCAAATCTACCACCCCCGCCGCGGCCAAACTTGGTTGGAGCGTGAGCGTCCAGCATTATACTTATCGGCGCTTCGCCCTTTTCGATGCGCTGGATAAGGTAGCGACCATTGGCCTGCGTCATATCGAAATCCGCACCAATCTGAAACTGGACGTAAAACGGCCCGGTATCAACTCGAACGAGAATATGCCGACGGATGCGCGCGACGAATTCAAAGCCAGGCTCGCTGACCATGGGCTGTCTATTCCCAGTGTATTCGCTGACTTCAACGGCGAGACGGACCAGGCAAAACGCCTATTCGAGTTCTGGAAAGGATTCGGCACGGAGATCATCGTGGCCGAACCGTCCGCCGGATTCTTCGACACGCTTGAGAAGCTATGCGATGAATACAAGATGCGTCTGGCTCTTCACAACCATCAGAAGGGTCGGTCGAATTATTGGAGTCCTGAGATCGTACTGGAGGTTTGTACGAAGCGGAGCCAACGAATCGGCGCGTGTGCCGACGGCGGGCAATGGGCGCGCTCGGGATTGGATCCTGTC
>JAFGTN010000912.1 GCA_016934075.1 Pirellulales bacterium | reverse complement strand
GCTTGCCGCACGGTACTTCTGGCTATGCCGAGGCTGTCGGCCATGGATTGTTCCGGCGGCAGTGCGTCGAGCGGCTTTAGTCGCCCAGTCAATACCTCGTCTCGGAGATATTTTATAAGCCGTTCGTATTTCGGTTCGGAGCGACTTTCCGAGCTGATATCCAGTCCATTCAGGCGAGTGTGAGCCACGTTACAATGCCTTTTTAGTGTGGATTGTTTTATCTGTTCCAGGAACTGTAATTCTGGTACGTACAATTATAGTACACGGATGTAACGCCATTTGTCAACACCTCCGCATAGGCTGGCTGGTGTGTGTGTAATTCTATCATTCGATGAAAAATACGAAATTTTTCCGAGCGAAAGGAAGTATAAAGGTGGTTGACAAGGCAGATGAGTTCCGGTATGCTATCAGTTCGTACCAAAGGCATACATCGTGTCAAGTAGTTGCTATGCTCCTAAAAAGTGTAATTGCGTGAGCCATATGGGGCCTCCCGGCCTAGGCAGCGTTGTAAGATACGAAGAAGCACTGAGGCAGTATGATGAAGAGCATTTCCCGTCGGGCGTTTCTGGAGTCCAGCTTGGGCTCCACGTTTGTTTTGTGCCCGACCGCTCAGATGTCAGTTTATGGCGAGTTGCAGCAAGACAAAAAGGAATCAGCGTGGGAATGTGCCGATTTACGTCTTGTCTGGGATCGCGCGGTTGACAATGAGTTTACGGACCTCGTGCGTTTTCGGGGACGTTTTTTCTGTGTTTTTCGTGAAGGACTGCATCACACTTCGCCCGCCGGCAAGGCTCGGATTTTGAGTTCGGAGGATGGAAAAAAGTGGCGAGACGAGGCCTTGTTGACTATGCAAGGGAGGGATTTACGGGATCCAAAGCTCTCGATCACCCCCGATGGGCGCTTGATGCTATGTACCGCATCTGTCGTTCCCAAGCCATATAACCTTCAATCCTACGTTTGTTATTCTGAAGATGGACATACCTGGGGCGATTTGCTGCGAGTAAATCTGCCGGAAGGGGAATGGCTTTGGCGGGTCACCTGGCATAATGGAAAAGCGTATACGGTTACACGGAATCTTAACCCGAAAACGATGCGTGAGAAGACCTATCGGACGCGACTCTATACAAGCGAGGACGGACTGCGCTGGGATGTTCTCGTGCCGATGTTGTACGACGTCAGCGGCCCCAACGAGTCGACGTTGCGTTTTGCTCCGGACGGCACGTGCTACTGCCTGAGTCGCCGCCATCCGCCGGAACTGGTAGCGGTGCTGGGAACAAGCAAACCGCCTTATCGCCGCTGGAGTTGGAAGCCGCTGAACTATTTCATCGGCGGGCCTAATTTCCTGCGGATTCCATCCGGCGAGTGGCTCGTTAGCGGCCGCGTGCGGTTTGTTAAACCGGACGCTAACCGCGGTAAAACACAAACGGCCGTTTGCCGTCTCGATCCCTGTCGCGGCGAGCTCACGTCCGTGGTTCGGCTTCCAGGCAACGGCGGTTATTGCGGAATGGTCTGGCACGACGAAAAACTATGGGTAACGACCTACTCGAATCATGAAGGTGGAAAAAACCGGATCTATCTGACGGAACTGAGAAAAAGATCGAGCTGATTATACGGCAATTGCACTGCTTCTTTCCTACTTGAAAGAATAAATAATGAGCGTCAAACAGCGGCAAGCATTTACCTTGGTCGAGTTGCTTGTGGTTATTGCTATCATCGGCATACTTATTGCCTTGCTATTACCCGCCGTGCAGGCAGCCCGCGAAGCGGCCAGGCGGATGCAATGCAGCAACGGCATGCGGCAGGTGGGCTTGGCGATGCACAACTACGAGAATCAGATTGGTGTATTTCCAGCAGGTTTGATGGTTGCCCCGCCCATCGACGGCAACTCGCCGGGGCATACGGCTTTTGCTTTATTGTTGCCTTACATCGAACAGGTGGATGTTTCTTACGATTTCCTGCGTCGCAATCTCCATAATAAGCAGGCCACGACGAAACTCATTTCCGTGTATGTTTGCCCAAGTGATACGAATTCGGGCCGTTTGAGTTCGGATCTCAGCAATGTCTATTCCAGATCGAATATGGTCGTCTGTTTCGGCAGCGCAACGATGCTTGATGACGCCAACGGTATCCGTCCCTATTTGGCGGTGACGGAATCCTCGGGAATCAATTTCGAAAACGACGGCACGTTTCGCATGAACAAGGGGCGGCGCGTGTCGGACATCAGCGACGGTCTTTCGCATACGGCTTTCGTCAGCGAGGTGATATCGGGCGAAGACCGCGGGATAAGCGGATCGCGCGACCTCCGTGGGATATGGGCCATGCATGCGATGGGTGGATTCTGTTACACGCATTTCGACAGCCCCAACTCGAGTGCGGGCGACGTGCTTTGGGACTATGGTAGTGGTCGGCGGTGTCTCGACAGCCAGTCGGCGCCATGTGAATATGGGCACACCGCATGGGACGAGTTTCATGCCGCCGCGCGCAGCAGGCACCCCGGTGGAGTTAATGTTGCCTTCGGCGACGGCCATGTAACGTTCGTCGATGATGCCGTGGACTTGCACGTGTGGCGAATATTGGGCAGCAGAAAAGATGGTCAAACTGTTCCAGAAGAATTTTAACGTCGTCACTAGCAATTTCACCAGCACATGATATTCACAAGCATGTATCAGATCTCGAAGCCTATCGCAGTCGCCCCAAAATATTGCTGGATGTTCCGGATGACGTTAACGGCAGTCTTCCTGGTAGGATGTGGCGGCCCGGGTCGCCAGGCGATCGAGGGCACCGTCACACTAGACGGCCAACCGTTGCAAGAGGGCTACGTACGACTGCAACCCCAGCCCGGTACATCCAGCCCGGCGGCCGGAGCGCCCATCGAGGACGGCGTTTTCTCCATCGCATCCGAACGTGGTATTTTTGCCGGAAAGTTTTTCGTTGAGATCACGGCCATGCGACCCAGTGGCCGTATGCTTACCGATCCCGAGACCGGCCAACCATACCAGGAGAAAGTCCAGGTTCTGTCCGAGCGTTACAACAAGGCAACCGAGTTGACCGTGGAAGTCGTGGAAGGGGAATCAAACACTTTTGTCTTCGAACTCGATTCCAAATGACACAAGGAAATCTTATGAGTTTCACCATCAGGCATTATTTTCGTTATATTGTTTTCACGATATGCATATTATGTCCGGTCGTACTTGCTTCGGCTGAAACAAAACTGTTTCTGCTAGGCGGCCAGTCGAACATGGACGGGCGGCCGAAAACCGGCAATATTCCCGCTCCATACGACCGGCCACAAACGAATGTGAGAATTTGGGACTATTTCAAGGGTGGCGGATGGAAAGACCTGCGAGCCGGTTTTTCGGAATCCGGAAAAACCTACGGACCCGAGGTCAGTTTTGGCGCGTCTCTGAAAAAGGCTTTTCCCAGAGACGATATTTACATAGTCAAATATGCCAACGGCGGCACGAATCAGGCCGTGCAGTGGAATCCGAACGGGACCGGGGGCGAATATAACAAGTTCAAGTCGGCAGTTGAAGCTGCGGTAAAAAATCTCACCAATGCCGGGTGTAAGCCGAAAATTTGCGGCATGATCTGGATGCAGGGCGAAAGCGACACCCTGAAACACCGGTATGCGGTAAAATACGAAAAAAACCTGAGGAACTTCATCTCTAAAGTTCGCGATGATTTCGATACATCGGATATGCCTTTCGTTCTCGGACGCATTGTAACCTTTTACGGAGATCCCGCCGACAACGCACTCGTTCGGGCAGCCCAAGTGACCGTAGCCAAGGACACGAAAAACGTCGCCTGGATCGACACCGACGACCTGTCATGGAAAGGCGCTTATGACGGGCACTATGGAACCGAGGGGCAGATCATCCTGGGGCGGCGTTTCGCGGCCAAAATCTTAGAGTTACTCAAACCGGACGCAGTCGGAAAGTGATCGACCGGCCCGTTAATCTCTTGATGCTTACCCTTAAAAACAATGCTAGGTATAGTTGAAAATGGACCCTACCCAATTCAGGCAACACGTACAAAACGACGACACCATGCTTGGCATGGGAATACAGTATCCGGCGGAGAGTATCATAGAGAGCATCGGCCATATGTGGGATTTCCTCTGGCTCGACGGTCAGCACGGACAAATATCGTATGAGCGTATGCTATCGATGGTGAGAACGGCCGATCTGGTCGGTGTCGACACGGTCGTCCGAGTTCCCGGCCACGAATCCGGTACTCTCGGGCTTTATGCCGATATGGCGCCATCAGCCATAATGGTTCCCATGATCAACACGGCTGAAGATGCCCGAGCCGCGGTCGAGGCCGTTCGATTTCCGCCCTTGGGTTCGCGTTCGTTCGGTGGGCGGCGTCCCATCGATACAATGGGACGAACGTATTACCTAGAAAAAGAACCGTTACTGATCGCTCAAATCGAAACCCGACAAGCTATTGAAAACTGTGAGGAAATAGCTTCTACCGATGGTGTTGATCTTCTAATGTTGGGTCCGGACGACTTGAAAACTCAACTAGGATTGGCAATAGACAGTCCACTTCTAGATACGCCCGAATTACTTCAATGCTTGAATAAGGTCGTTCGAGCTGCTGACAAAGCCGGCAAAGGAGCCATGTGTATCGCGACGACTCCGGAATTGCTGAAATATGCCTATGGACTGGGATACAGAATTTTCATAGGAAGTTCCGACGTCTATCTCTTGCGACAAGGCTCACAGGAAAGTGCCCGAAAGCTGAGGGGTGCGGTCGACTCTGAGAGTTCCGTCACGGTTGAAAACAATGTGAAAGTACATGTATAATCAGATCGTTCGTTTCGGTAATTTTCTGCCCGCGAAATGGTGGAAGAAGACAGATGGACAGTAGTAATGAGGTTTTCGTATGCTGGACAATCGATTGCGAAGCGACTCAAAAGTCAATTGCTGACGTATCTCTTGGAATACGGTCTCTTCGAGGATATGCGGATCTCTTGAATGAAACCGGCCTGAACTCCACACTGTTCGTTTTGCCGTCCGATGCGGAAGCCTATCCCGAATTGTTGCGAGAGCTTGCGAAAGAAAGATTCGAAATAGGCCTGCATTACCATCCTCATGAAGAAGGGCATGATGAATTTTGTGGCGCCTATTCATACGAAAATCAAGTTGCGATGTACGATATGGCGATTCGGCGATTTACCGATGCTGTCGGATTTCGTCCAACCTCGTTTCGCACAGGCAGTTTTTCCGCCAACGACATGACGTTTCCGGCGGTAGCCCAAGTAGGGTTTCGGTGCTGTTCGAGCAGCCTTCCCGAACGAAGGATGACTAAGTTCAGGGCGAACTGGAGTGGAGCGGTGCCGCATGTCCACTTCGCACACTCGTCGAATCGACTTCTCGAAGGAGATCTCGACCTGGTCGAGGTGCCCGTCACCGGCGATCCCGATTCGATGTTGTGGTCGGGCTTGCATCCCCAGGATCTCCGCGTTGAACTCTTTGACGCGAAAAATCAATTCTTCTTGATCGATAAAATGCTTGTTCGAGAAAAAGCACGGGCCGCGAAAGTCAGAGCGATTGTGACTCTGACGCACAATATTTTCGAATACGGCCGCGTCGACGATTTTCGCCATGTCACGATGAAGCAGATGATCGCCGATTTCCAGAGCCTGGCCCGGAAACACGAAGTTCGGCTTGTACCCGCTACCATTGGGCAAATTGCTGATGCGTATCGTGCCAGTTCCATCTGATACCTGGAATTGGTATAATATTGGCAGGTAGAATGTTTCTACGCAGTGGAAATGATAGAGGACAAAGTAATGTCGTCTAACAGCGGACGGGTTTTCACAAGACGAATTTTTATCAAGTCCACTGCCATGCAAGCGGCGGCAATGGCTACCGGTGCTCATCTTGCCTGGGGCAAGGATGCGAAAACGCCCGGCCGCTTGTTGGCAGGCGCGGCGACCACCGACATCACACCGCCGCTGGGTGTCTCTTTGAGTGGTCCGATTTCCAAGCGCGGACCGAGCAAACGCATCATCACGCCTCTGAATACTCGCGCTTTGGTATTGGATAACGGCTGCGAGCGAATCGCCTTCGTGGTCTGCGACTCGACCATAATCTACGACGATGTCATAAAAAAGGCACAACGGATGGTGCGGGAGCAGACCGGACTACCGCCCGAGCGGATCAGTATTTCCGCCACGCATTCACACACGGTGCCGCGCGTGGGGCTATTGAAAAGCGAAGTGGATCAACGCTACTACGACCTGGTCAGCCGCAAGATCGCCGAGGCCGTTTCCATTGCCGTCCGAAACCTTGTACCGGCCAAGGTCGGCTGGGGCGCGGGCAGCAAGCCGGAATATCCCTACTGTCGCCGCAAACTGATCGAGCCCGGCTCGCGCATCAACCCCTTCGGCGAAACCACCGATCGGGCATGGATGGGTGGCTGGGGCCAGGGTAACGATCGGCCAACCAGCCCCGTCGATCCGCAGGTGGGCGTGCTCAGCCTGCGACATACCGACGGCCGTCCCATGGCCGTGTTGGCAAGCTACTCCATCCACTACGTGCCGGGCGATACACGCGGCGACGTCACGGCCGACTATTTTGGCCACTTCGCCGACCGGTTGGCGGTACTGATGAATGGCGACAAGGCCGATCCGCCCTTTGTGGGCATGATGGCCAACAGCAACAGCGGTGACACTAACGGACCTGGTGGCGGATACAAGATGCAGGAAAAGGTCGGTGCCGCGCTGGCCGAAGAAGTGTTCCGCGTTTGTCGCGAGATCGAATATCACGACCGCGTGTTGCTGGCCGTTTGCCACAGCGACCTCGAATTGGGCGTGCGGCGGCCCGACAAAAAACGCATCGCCTGGGCCAAGTCTGTCAATGCAGGGACATACAAAGGCAAGAAGCACGGTTGGACTACCGTCTATGCCGACCAGACTCTGCAACTGGCCGAATTCCCGCCGACCATTCCGGTCCGTCTGCAGGCGTTTCGCATCGGCGAGTTGGGCATCACCACCAACCCCTGCGAGATGTACGCCTCTACGGCCCTGAAGATCCGCGCCGCCAGTCCACTCAAGCCATGTTTCAACATCGAACTGGCCAACGGCTACCGCGGCTATCTTCCCCCGCCCGAACAGCACAAGTTGGGCGGCTACACGACTTGGCCGGCCACATCGAGTTACCTTGAAATCGACGCCGAACCCAAAATCCGCCGCGAACTTTTGCGGCTGCTTGCCCAGGTGAAATATTTATAGTGAAACTATCCGGCCTCGACCGATCAGAAGGGTTTCTTATTACACAATTTCAACCTATAATCGGAATAATATCTTCCCGTACATCGCAAGGAGTCGTCCGTGTCAACATCCGAGCAGCCGCAGTCGAACGAATCGGCATCAAATGAACCCGTCCACACCAAGCAGGAACTCAAGGCGGCCATGAAGGCCTTCCGCAAAAGGCTGAAGTTGACCTGTCTCGACGATCAATCCCACATCGGCGTGGGGCCCATGAGCAGTGGTCGGGCGTCTAGTATCGTGGGTATCACCCCGCCCGATCAATATCCGGCCAGCGTATGGGAAGAGCTGGTGCGGCGCGGGCGTCTCAAATACGCCGGTAATGGTCAGTACGAGTTGGGCGAACCGTAACTACTTGCGCAAGAACTCGTTCATGTGTTTCTTGTAAGCTTCCACGCCCGGCTGGCCGTAGGGATTTATGCCGATCAATCGTCCTTCGACCACGGTAGCCAGCATCATCATCTGGAAGAATTGACCCAGCGATGCTTCGTCCAAGGCCGGCAGGCGGATTGTGGTGGTGGGCCGGTGGTCGTCCTCGTAGGCCCGGTTCGTACCGTCCAGGGCCGCCTTGAGGATCTGTGGCAAAGTCTTGCCGGCCAGTTCGTTGAGCCGGTCCTGGTTCATGGTCGAGGCCTTCAACTCGATGGCCTCGCGTTTGTGGCTGGCGACGGTCATGTTGGTGATCAGCTTGTCGCGGCGGCCTTGTTGGTGTTGCTGACCACGTGAATGCAGGTCGCGGGTGTTGACCGTCGTCAGCGGCAAGGCGCCCTGGCCGTCCTTGCCCAGGCTTTCGGCCAAAAGCTGGTCGTACCACAGGCCCATGGCCTCCATGCCCTTGCCCCAGCTCGACAACACGCGGGTATTGGCGCCGCGGCGGGTTTCCATCAGGTGGCAGGCCGCCACGTAGTCGAGCACGGCGTTTTTGCCGGGGCCGGAATTCCAGAAACTGCGATT
>JAFGTN010000911.1 GCA_016934075.1 Pirellulales bacterium | reverse complement strand
GACTTTTGCAAAATTGCGAGTCAAGGACACATGTAAAAGAAAGCTTTGCGAAGCGAAGGTTTCTTTTACATTGTCTTGAGTGACACTAATTCATTGACAGATAACAAGTTAACATCTCTGCGGCGTTTAGATACAAATTGCCGGCTGCGCCGCCAATTTATATCTAAGTGCCCTTGACTCGCAATTTTGCAAAAGTCCACTACCATAAAAACCGGAACACAATTAGCAATGGACAGTTTCAAAATCCGCGAAGTGTCGTCTTTTTCCATCGGTATTTTCTTCATCGTCTGGACGTCTCTGTGCGGCTGTACGGTAGCCGATCCGGTTCATATCGTTGTTGATTGCGGCGATCACTCCTCGGCCGAGAAGGCCGGACAGGCCGAAGCCGACGTCGATTGGCTCGATGGTGACATCACGGACGATACAATTTGCACCCAATGTTTCGCCGCCTGTGAGTTGCAACGGATTCTTCGCAAAATGACCGGTCGGCCCGATGACTTCACCATTGTCGACGACAATCGTTGCCCTGCCAAAGGCGAGTTGATTTTGATCGGAGGCCCGGAGTCGAATGTCGTTAGCCGGCGGATGGCGGCTGGTCTCGGTATCGATGCGCGGCAACTTGGCGGTTTAGGACGTGACGGCTACTTTATTAAAACCACCGACCTCGAAAATCGTCGCGTTACAATTGTTGCCGGTGGCTCGCGGAGCGGAACGCTCTACGGCGTCTACGACATGCTGCACAGACTCGGATGCCGCTGGTTCGCTCTTGGTGGGAAAAATGAACAGATCCCGGACGCGAAGTGGAACCCTCGATTCAACGTCAGCGAAAAGCCGAGTTTCGATACCCGCGGATTTTACATTTTCGAAAAACGAGGCAATAAAAACATATGGTTATGGATGGCCCGCAACCGGCTTAACGAATGGTCGGTGAAGGTTGATAATCCGCCTCTGTTGCACAAGCTGGGAATCCTCTTAACCTGTGGCTCCCACGACGCACAGCAGTTGTTTCTCGGCCCGGAGTCACGGTACCCATATAATCACGCAAAGTTCGATAAAGATCAAGATAAACCCGCGGATCCGTATCCTATCAGCGATGAGTATCAAGGCGACGCAAACGCGGACGGGAAATTGAGCTACTTCGAAGCTCATCCCGAATGGTATGCTCTGGTCAATGGTAAACGAATTCCGGGGATTGGCGGCCGCGACGGCATGTTCGGCACCAACTTTTGTACAAGCAATCAGCATGCCTGCGACGAATTCATGAAGAACTACGTCGACGCTATGGTCGACGGCATTTACCGCGGCGCAAAGATTGTCAACTTCTGGACGCTTGACGTTGGCAAATGGTGTAGTTGCCAAAAGTGCAAGGCCTTGGGCGAACCCACCGACCGTAATCTACTATTGGTCCACCGTCTAGATCGGGAGATTAAGAAAGAGCAAGCGGACGGCCGGCTGCCGTATTCGATTCAAATCCGTTTCCTTGCTTACGCCGACGTCATCGATCCACCAACACGTCCCCTGCCGGCTGATTTCGACTATAAAACGTGCATCGCCACGTTCTATCCCATCAGGCGGTCGTACGTCTTCAATTTCGATTCGTCTATCTCGCCATCAAACAGCGTCTATCGGCGGCAACTCGAGGGATGGATGACCGATCCGGACCGCCACTACCGAGGTCAGTTGGAAATCGGCGAGTATTACAACGTATCGCGATTCAAATGCCTACCTATCGTTTTCATGCATACAATGGAAAATGATATCCCCTATTACTACTCGGTCGGTGCCCGTCATTTCCAGTACATGCATGTAACCACGGGCAACTGGGGCAACAAAGCGCTGACGAATTATCAGATGGCCCGTCAATTGTGGGAAGTCAAAGCCGACTGCGAGGTCTTATGGGAGGACTATTTCTCCCGCCGCTATGGCCCACTAGCTACCCAGATGCGAGTATTTTACGAAACTCTCGAAAAAATGCTCGCAAACATCCACGAGTTGAAATACAGCCTGGCCCGCCGACTCGACCGCGGTGACAAGGAGCTGTTTCCCGAGCCGGAGCTTCGATATCGGCGCCAACAGGGTGTCGAGTGCAACGGGCCGACGCTTCTTGAGATGGTCGAATACGCTAAAATCTGCCGCCACCTGATCAACCAGGCGATGCTCGCCGGCAATGTGGACGCAAATATTGCTTCTCGAATAGCGGAAGACGAGCGGATGTTCACTTACGGTGAACGCACGATCGGCTATTACGCCGCTTGCGCCGCAGCCTTCGAAAATGCCAGAGCCGGAAAATATAAAGAATCGCAAGACAGCTATAAGCAGGCATGCCGACTGGCCGATTTGCTTCGCGCCGACACAACTTCAGCATCGATGTCATCCGCACATGCATCAGCCGCCAACGCCCTTGAAGCCAGCGGCGCCATCAAGACATTGAAGTATATAGAAAAACTCCTACAAAAAAGAAAGTAACATTCGAAAAACCGGTAACTGCAAAAATTCTTCAGGCAAGGAGAACGGCAAACATTAGCACATGAAAAGGACTCACGCCGTATACCTGAAAATAGGCAATATACGGTGATTGATAATGATTGACTAGAAGCGCCATTCATAACTTGCCTGTTTTTTGCCTGATTTAAAACTCAACCCAGACGCGCTGGGTTCGTGTGCCTAGTGGCCCGATCAGGATTCGAACCTGAAGCCCCGAAACCACAACCTGGTGTGTTAGCAATACATCTAGCGTGGTTGATTTTGAGAGATAGTATGTCACGTCTGATGCGGTGTTCAAAAGGTCTCCTACCATTATTCTACACCGCCAAAGGCAACGATGGATATTGGTGAATTTCGGTTACAGGAATCATAGGATCGGAAGAAGACGGTGTCACGAAATTGTCCAGTCGTTAACAGACCAGAAGAACCAATCCTAGCGAAAGGGGGCTGGGGCTGATTAGAAACACTCCCTATTCAAAAAGAAGATGGCCTAATACCTGCTTTAATCCGGTCACGGATTTGCTGATAGATCGGAATATCCACATCTTCTGCCACCTGAAGTGAAACGACGAGGCCATAAGGAACCTCATCACGAAACGCTTTGGCATCAGCGCGACAGTTTACCTTGATCTGCAACTGCCCATTCTCCTCGAAGACAGCGGCCTTATCACCCTCCAGAATTTCATGCTGGACAGTTCCACGCTTGGCTGTTCGCCCATCCACGTTATAACGGTCAATTCTCAACTCGCTAGTCGGAGGATCGAACCAAAGATGGGCCTTTCGGTACTTTCTGTTTGCTGGCTCAATCGGAGACAGCCAAGCAAGCGTAACTGTCAGCCGCCGCCAATCAGGCCGCGCATTGAGGCGTGAAGGAAGTGGAATGGAATAGATATGCGCATCACCGTCCGACAGACTGCCACACCCGAGAAGTGTCGCACGTTGACCAGTACAGCCAGTCAAGAGAAATGGATCAACTGCACCGTATCCCAAGAACCTTGCCACAATATCCTTAATTGCTCGACTGTTTTGATCTGTTCTCAGCAAATCGCGGAAGACATCGCCTGTATCACCCCAAGAAGCTCCATGCACAACCATGGCTTTTAGGATCGCTGGAATACAATTCTCTCTTAGCATCTCTTGCGTATCCAACTCCCGAAGTTCCAACAGTAGGTCATAGTATTGGGCTGCAAGGCGGGTTGTCAATGCTGCGGCATTGCTCGTGCCTCTCGCATAACATACTTGACTCAAATCGCCACTTTGTCCCGGAGTTGCAACTTGTTGGCCAGGAGCAATCGAAATGTTCCTTGCCTGCAAAATAGCGTTTGGGTGCGTATTTCCCAGTCTTTCATCAAAAAGCTGCCGTCCACCATCCATTAAAATGTCTGGCTTGATACTGCGACGGTATCCCAGTCCGATACCGTTGATAGGGCTTGGTAATTCATCGTTATAAGGGTCAATCAATCGGCTTCCGGATTGGGGCGTTGATAAGTCCTTGTGCAAGGCTCCAACAGTAAGCACATTGATGGACTCCGATGGTGACAGGATTCTCCTATTCCGAACCGACCTGGCGAGGGCAGCAATCACTCGCTGCCGCTTATCTTGTGCAGAGAGAGAATCCAGTTCGTTGCGAGAAACATCCAACTCAATGTCTGTATCGCAATTCCCAGCACTGACAACAAACAACACCTGGTATTGAACCGACAGCCAATCCAAGAGCCGTGCCCAGGGACTCAACATATTGTCATACGGTCTCGCTTTGTCACCAACTGACAGGTTAATGATCTTCACGGTTGGTGCCGAAGCCGCTTCAGTTCCATCACCGTCAAACATCCGTTTGACAGCACGATGTACCAAGTCAACGGGAAGGACATCTTCTGGAATCTCTTCTTTCGACCCAGGCCATGTTTGCATATTGGGTCGCATGATCGGTCGTACATAAACCGGCCTCGAAATTGCTGGTCCACGAGCATCGAGTTCCCCATGAACAACCAGCGATGCCATAGCTGTTCCATGTTTTCGATATTGGGCTTGATATTCGCTTTGCCAATCGTCAGGATCATCGACGATCAATCGTCCCTGCAACAGGCGATGATTCTCCAGTGGTAATCCATCAAGAACGGCCACAACGGGCTCCCGTTGTGGCATAGGTGACGAGGAACGGGCTTCGGCTGAAGATGTTTCTCCTTCAACCAATCCTATAAAACATTGCCCTGTCGGACGGAAGAACATGATTTGTTCGCATTTGACAAGATCGCCGCTGGCTTCCGCATTTTCTACAATCGCTCGGATCTCTTTGATTGGCAATTCCGCCAATACGGCATGGTAACAGATCTCCTCAATCGTGACAAAATCAACTACTCTTCCTTTCCTGGCGGTTATCAGCTTCCTAATCTCACCTTCTCGTTGTTCTCTAGCTACCTTATTTTGGCGAAACCAGATCTCGATTTCAAAACGAACTCGTTTCTCCTTTTCCTGAAGCCGGTGTTGCCAATCCTCGATGACACCAGTTTCACGAAGCCGATCTTCGATGCCCCACGTTCTAATATTTCGAAGTTTCTTAAATACATCTCGCCACTTCGTCAGACCCCTTGGGAACTTGTAGTCCTTATTACTTGAGTAGCGTTTCCAAAGAGAAAGGATTTGGTTTAGTGCGGCATGGTCTGTCATCACCAAGTAGAGCCTGCCCTTGAGCACAATATCGTCGTCTCTTTTTTCCCCATCCTTCCTGGTTCTGTAGAAATCATCGTCCGGCGGTATGTCTTCTTCGTCAAATTCCCCCAACCATTCAAGCCCTGTTGTATGCCGCACCGCAACCATGAAATCCTCAACCGCGCCGATTGTCTCCAGTACAAGCACATGTTCGGGCATAGCACCATCAGGATTAGCCTGAAGGTATGCTTGGTCAGCTGTATAGATATTCTCCAGCCGGGTTATCTGTGGCGCGAGACGCTCCCTTTGTCGCATATGCGATGGAATCTCGATATTCTCGGCACCGCCTCCGCCAGCCGAGCCTCTTTCCGCTGTTGATGGTTCTGGAAGAATAAGGATCGGTCTTTCCATTGGCATCTTCTTCAGTCTCCATTAGGAGCTAGACGCCGAGTCTGCCATTGTTCAAGGCAGTTCCGAACAACGGTTTCGGGCTTGGCATCGGGTAATGAAAGAACATAGCGACGTTGTATGGCATCAGCAAGGATTTCTATATCCGCGTAGCTTGCACCTTTGAGCTTGTCAGCAAGCATGTGACTCGACAAGCCAAGGGATTGGCCGAATCGTTCCTCGAAACGCGAAAGCCAGGCAAGCACTTCTTCTCGCCCAGGCTTCGGCAGGGTCATGTGAACTTGAAATCTCCGCCAAACTGCTCGATCAAGAAGTTCCGCATGATTCGTTGCCGTAATCACGATGACGTGACTGGGTAGCGCGTCTATTTGTAGTAGTAGAGAACTGACGACACGCTTGATTTCTCCAGTGTCATGCACGTCGCCGCGCTCTTTTCCGAGAGTGTCGAATTCATCGAAAAATAGAACGCATCGGCGCGTGCTGGCAAACTCAAATACTCGTTTCAAGCGCACGGCCGTCTCACCTAAGTACGTTCCGATTACCCCTTCATAGCGGATTACGAGAAAAGTCGCCATAAGCGCAGATGCCAAAGCTTCCGCGAGTGACGTTTTTCCATTTCCTGGTGGACCTTGAAGGAGTATCCTATTGCGGGGTTCTAGATTGTAGGACCTCAACAGATCTGCCCTGTTGTGCTCTTCAATGATCTCATGACAGGTAGTCTCAACGCTTGGCGGAAGGATGAGATCGTCAAGCGTTAGATGCGGCGTAACATCCAACAGAAGATTGGCCAGTTTATCTCCAAGAACAACTGGACCATTAGAATTCAGGTTTGAATTCGAGTGCAATTCCTCGTCAAGTTTCTTTGCCAGCAAGTGATGCTGTTTTGCTCGTTCCTCGACAATCATAGCCTCAACGGCTTTTCGGAAGAGCAAGTGGTCGCCCCGGCTCCCGGCCTTCACGAGGTTTAAGATCAGATCTGAGCGAGCCATTAGTCTTCTTCTTTCTTCGACTCCAAGATAGCAGAAGCTTCTACACTGGAATCCACAACTGGTGCAAACAGTCTCAAGGGGGGGTATCGCCCTTCTTACAATCCAGCACTGTGATTATGGAGAAAGAAGCCTTAAGTGACAAGTCGAGGTCAGAAGCCTGTTGAAAAACCCTATATACTGTGGATGAAACCACACTATCGACTTCTGAATATAATCCGTAGTGGTCAAGACAGAATCGTTTGAAACTGATCAATCACTACGAAAAAAACAACACAGCTCAACACCTTTCAACAAGTTTGCTGGTTCTTTGCCTGAGTACGAAAGGAAAAGACCTGGGCACAAAGAAAAAGGACCTTCGGTATTTGCCTTAAGTTATTCGGTATCGATGAGTGCGGGAAAGAGGATTTGAACCTCCACGACCAAAAAGGTCACTAGGCCCTCAACCTAGCGCGTCTGCCAATTCCGCCATTCCCGCGGGGGGTCGGTTAGACCCGGCAAACTATCTAGTTTACTGGTTTACTGTTGGACGTCAAGCGGGTGCGGGTGGGGGTAGGTGGAAATTCTTTGCAGGCAAGAATAAGTGGAGAGACCACCCCCCTCGTTTGCGCCTCTGGACAGTATTTTGGTTGGGGCCTTGCATGCTCTTCACACTTGGTGTGGTTCATCAATGGGCCGATTATGCCTGCGTTCGTTTGATAACCATTACTGTACGATCGGAGTTTTCCGGTCGCAAGGCATGGGATTCCAGGCGGTCGCGAGCCAGGTCCACTATTTCGTCGGCCGACATTCCTATGGCAAGCGGAGCGAGCGGATCACCCAGACCGCTTTCGCCCAAGGAACGGCCCTCTTGGTCGACGGCGTCGCGAAAACCGTTGCTGAAGATCAGCAGCGATTCTCCCTCTCTCAATTCATATTCTTGCGGTTGGTAAGTCGATTCGGGGCTGATGCCTAGCGCGGCCGAGGGTTGCGATAGCGATTTCCAGCCATCGGCACCGAGCAACACCACACTCACCTGCCCGGCCGAAGCGAAACGTACCTGGCCGGTGGATGTGTCCACGAGACCGCAGAATAGGTTGGCCGATTGGTCGCCGGCCGATCCTGTCCAGAGCGTGAGGTTGACATTGGAAAGCAGCCTGTGGGCATCTCTGTGATATTGTGCGTGCGAGCGAACGGCCGCACGCACAACGGCCGCCGAGAGGGCAGCCTCCATGTCTTCGTTCAAGGCATCGCCCACCGCGATGGCCAGGCGACCTTCGGGCAGCGAGAACCAATCGAAGAAATCGCCGCCCAACGAGTTGGCCTGGGCGGTCCAACCGGCCGTTTGCCAGCCGTCCAACAACGGCGATACCGAGGGCAAGCCACCGCGTTGCATCCGGGCCGCGGCTTCGGCTTGTCGTTTGAGTCGCGCGCCGTCAACGCCTTCGTGCAGGAGCATCTCACGTTCGAGATCTGCCGCGATGCG
>JAFGTN010000090.1 GCA_016934075.1 Pirellulales bacterium | reverse complement strand
GTGCTCGATCTGCGCAGCGATCCGGGCGGCTATTTGGATCAGGCGGTAAAGATCTGCGATATGTTCATAAAGTCGGGCGTGATAGTTTCAACTCGCCGGCGACACGACCACATCTTTCGTGTTTTTAACGCCAAGGAGGAAGGCACGCTGAAAGACTTTCCCATGGTCATACTCGTGGATAAGTACACGGCCAGTGCAAGCGAGATTCTGGCGGCCTGTCTGCAAGATCACAAACGGGCCATTGTCGTTGGCGAAAGAACCTTCGGCAAAGGCACAATCCAGGAACTGATCGGCCTGGAATCGCGGCGAGGTATGCTCAAACTCACCACCGGCACCTATTGGCGCCCCAGCGAAAAGGACATCAATCGCCGCAAGGGCGACGACGAGGACGACGACTGGGGCGTCCAGCCCGACAAAGGTTTCGAGGTGGCTTCTCCGGAAATACCGCATGAATCCGAAGAAGATTCTCAAGAGGATGCCAAAAAGGACGACAAGCAAAAGGTAAAGCCCGACGATCCACAACTCGAAAAGGCACTAGAGTATTTGCGGTCGAAGCTTGGTGGCAAGAGTTGAGAACGTATTTGGAAATTACTATGAGCCGTTTTGGAGTGCTACTGCTGGGCAAGCCAGCAGTGGCACCCAGTTTAAAACACGTTTCAAGAGGAAGGGCGAGCGTTTCGCCGCGGATGGCTATGCTTTTTTCGGCCTGGTATGCAACAGCACTTGTCCGTACTCGTCCAGAGGCGGCGGGCCGAAGCGTTTAACATATTCGCCGTCGATCCACACGGCGAAACTGGTGACGTGGCGGATTCCTCGTCGGGCATATGTTTGCAAGTCGTCGAGAAACACTCGACCGTCGAAGGGCACTTTTATGAGGTTTTTTCGCCGCCAGCCGGCAAACCGCGAAGCGTCTAGCCAATATTCCAATGCTTGGGCCCCTTCGCCGCCGAACACTTCCAGGTTGGCGTCCAGGTCTTCCAGTATCTTGCCGTGCAGTCGGCCTTTCTTGCCCAAGACGTCGCGGCGGCTCAATGGCTTGTCCATGCGGCGACGGATGGGAGCGAACTCCATGAAGATCCCCGGCTCGGGCTTGACCTGTGTGGGTGCCCGCATTGTGTTCAGATAAACCAGATGTGCCAGGCAGGCACGCGGATCTTGTTGCCGCAACGCCCGCAATAAGTGGTTTTCCATCAGTAAGGCCTGGTCGCTGTCGGAGAGCCCGCGGCACTTTCGGCAGAAGCACATGGGCTTTCCGTCATCGATCCAATAGAAATATCGGCCGGTGGTGGGACGAAGGATTTTGGCGTATTGCAATGCATTTTCACAAAGAATGTCGATCGCCGTTTTCGAGTGCACGCATAAGTTGTAATCCGCTGTTCGCTGTCCTTGTTTGTTCATGCGGAACATGTTTGGATCTTTTTTGAACAACTCTCGCGGAAGCAAATCACCGATGGCGTGCAGTTCGTGTTCGACTTCCAGGCCTGAATCGCGGCATGATTGCAGGAAGGATCGGCCGGCATCGGTAGCAACGAATTTTGCCACCTGGCTGGGCGTTATGTGTGTGGCGATGGTTGAAAGGCCCGCCTGCTTGGCTTTTTGAACCCAGTCCCAGGTTTGTATGTCCTTGGGTACTAGTACCACGCCGCGGGTTTCAAAAAAGGGCTTGTTTGCCTCACGTGAATATGCCCAGCTACCCGTCGCGGCAAATGTCGAGGCAATCGAGGCTTTTAAGAACCGCCGTCGAGAACATTGCTGTTCGGTATCGGCAGGCTTTTTCATAGTTCAGTTGCCTTGGGGCAATTGGCAGAGTGTATCTAACAGTGCTTTCGCCGTGGCCGCAAGAATGCAGCGACGGCTAGCAGAACGATTGACAGGAGAGATGCTGTTGCCGGTTCGGGCACCGAGACGGCGGCCGGATCGGCCGTCTGCATCCAATTGACAGCGATTATCTCGGCGTCAAGATTATTTACGCGTCCATCGTTGTTCAGGTCACCGCCCGTCCAACCGACACCGCCACCGACCACATTACCGTAGATGGTACCCATTTTCCAATTGGTGGCCAGTATGGTGGCATCCTTTTCGTCGACACGACCATCGAGATTGCAGTCGCCGGCGATGGCGATACTGATCGTGCCGTTTTGGATGTTGTTCAGTTCGGGGATACGTGTGGATACAAGTTCTGTATCGAAAGGTCCACCAGGAAAGTCCGGGAGAACTCCTGTCAGCAGAAAGTCCCAAGTCCCAGTGGTGTAACCGGTAGTATCGAAAGTTAGCGTGGCTAGAACGCCGTCGGCCGGGACACTACCTTCGGGCTCGGTGATGGCAATCGAATACATGGCGACCTGTGGTATGCTGTAGTCGTTCGATTGATCGTCCGGTATACCGTCGAAGATCGTTCCGGATTTTATATCGACCGCTGTGATGGTCGGAGCCGGAGTGCCGGGGTCTAGCCCGAACTCAGACAATTCCGGACCCCCGTCGCCAATCTGGGCGAAAAAGTTCAATCCCGATACCTGCTCGCCACCGGAAACCATTATCCGTACGACCTGGTCTGCCTTGTTGGGTATGAGAAAGCGATTGCCCACATCGATAGTAGCTGCTTGAGCCGGAATGGCAAGCAGTGTCGAGGCCGCCAAAATTAAGTATTTGTATTTCAGCATGAGCATCGATATAGCCGTGGCTATCACTCGGTCGCAAATTCAAAAATGATACCCCACCAGCTACTAGGCTAACCTAAAACGCCGAAATACGCAAAGCGCTGTATTGCTAATAGACCTATGTTGTTCAAATGACGGGGCAAAACATCTCTCAACTAGTCAACAACGCACACTGATGGGTGTCGGGCTGCCGACCCCCTCGTCTGGTTGCCATCGGGTGGGTCGTCAAAGTAAGGCCAATATGCTAACATCGCGGATTCGTCGTTTCAGTTATTGAAGCTTGTATAAACGACTGAACCGAGAGCTTTCAATAAGCCCTCCATTCAATACCATTTGAAGAGAATATTCATGACCATCGATCCCTATTCACTTTGTCCCGGCGGTTCCGGACAAAAAATCAAGTTCTGCTGCGGCGATCTGATCGACGAACTAAACAAGCTCGACAAGATGGTCGAGGGCGAGCAATTCACGGCTGCCGTCGAACGCGTGGATGTGCTCTTAAAAACACATCCCGGCAAAGAATCACTTCTGGCGTTAAAAGCCCGTCTTTTGCGGGCTCTTGGCCGATTGGACGATGCCAAGGCCTCGGCAGCCGTTTTTCTCGAAGCCCATCCGGAAAATCCTGTGGCGTTGGCCGAGTCGGCCATATTGGATGCGGTCGAAGGCGAGGGCCGTGCGGCCATGGCCAAACTTCAACGGGCCTTCGCGGTTTCCACCAAAGAGCTTTACGGTCGGGTATACGAGGCCATGGGCGCGGTGGCGGCCGCGCTGTTGCACGAG
This sequence comes from Pirellulales bacterium, assembly GCA_016934075.1. Classification (GTDB taxonomy): domain Bacteria; phylum Planctomycetota; class Planctomycetia; order Pirellulales; family Thermoguttaceae; genus JAFGTN01. Next base: position 307 of record JAFGTN010000090.1, on the reverse strand, counting down.
GGTGAGGTCTGCGCGGCTCGTTCACTATTGCAGTTGCAGATGATGATCGCACGTGACGATCAGGAACCGTTGCAGATGTTGGTAAGAATAAACGGTTCGCCGTCCATACCACTGTTATTCAAGCAGGATCAACCCTGGGCCGAATGTCCCCCGGATGCAACTTGGAAAACGCGTTTCGAGGAAGCGATGGATCCGGTGAAGCAGGGCCGCTGGGCCGAATCGGCTGATCGACTGGCCGCTTTGGCCGAAGAGTTTCCCCAAGAACCGGCCTTGTGGCGAAACCTTGCGACCATTCGCGATTGGTTGG
>JAFGTN010000910.1 GCA_016934075.1 Pirellulales bacterium | reverse complement strand
GACGTGATGTGCGCCAGCGGCTGGTACGAGCGGCCCGAGGGCGATCCCTTCGCCAAGCCCTGGAAGTTCCATCCCGAAACGGCCATGAAACACGGCAGTTGCCCCTGTGTGATAGTAGATCTTACCGGTGACGGCCGCAACGACATCATCTGCGGCGACGGCCACGGCTTCGGTCTGAAGTGGTGGGAGCAAGGCCAACCCAAGGCCGACGGCACAACCACCTGGACCAAGCACATGATCGACGATAGCTGGTCGCAGTCGCACTACCTGGCTTGGGAAGACATCGACGGCGACGGCAAGAAGGATCTGATCACCGGTAAGCGCGTGCGCGGCCATTGCGGCAGCGATCCGGGCGGAAAAGATCCGGCCGTCGTGTTCTACTACACCTGGGATCAGAAGGCCAAGAAGTTCACGCGGCACACGATCGCCGCCGCGGGCGAGGACGTGGGCATAGGCATGCAGATTTGCGTCGCCGATCTGAACGGCGATAAGAAGCCCGACATCGCCGTGGGCGGCAAGACGGGCACCTATGTTCTGATCAACCAAGGTGCCAAGTAGACCGGCCGATTATGGCGCAAAAAAACGCTCAAGCGGCACGTCCGGTATATTGCCGACGTGCCGCCCGAGCTTGCCTGACATTCGCTTACGAGAGAATCAACAAAGTTCAATTCTCAATTCTTAGGTCTTATGGCCTAAGTCTTTAGTCTACTTATGCCGCGACCAACCGAGTATCACCTGGTCCAGGTGCTCGATAGCTTCGTAGACAGCCTTACGCGTTTTCTCCGGGACTACAGTATCCACGGAGAACTGGTCGTTGAGTTGCGACTTGATCTTATCCATGGCTGCCGCGCCGTGATGGTCCGGGATGTTGCAGATATTCAATTGCATGGCGAAGTCGAATTTTTTATTGAGCCCTTTGATGAGCTTACTCGGATCGTCGGGCGCGCCGGCCAGCACGTCGACATCATCGCCGGCGATGATCCATCCTTTATCCGTGATTTTGGCATAGAGGAACTTGTCGTCCGTGGCCGAATCGATACGGTAGATGCCGTTGCCGACATCGCTGCTGCCTTCGATGAAGTCCGACAGGTCGATCAGTAATCCTTCGGGATCGGTAACGGGGAGGAAGCAATAGCCACTGAGCTTATCCGCGTCATCGATTTGCACAACCGCGCCCCAGGGACGAGAACTATCGAGGCTGGTAAGAGTTCCGCCTTCGATATAAAGACGCAGCATGCTCTGCAGCCAGACGGGCATCTTCTCGACTTGGGCAATGTTTTTCAGCGACGAAGCGTCGGCGACCAGCCCGTCGTAGTCGGCAAGCGACATTACGACAAGCGGTTTGGCGTCGCCGGCTACCGCGGGAGCGACAGCCGTAGCGCCTAGAAAGAGGCTAATGATTAGAACGTACAATACAGATTTTCTCACCGGTTTTCTCCTTGAAAAAGGGACCATGAAATTTTGCGACGGCATAACCATGCCGGCGCGGATAACGAGTTAACAAATGTTTCTCTTTCCTCTGCCCCGTGCCACCCATTCAAAATATGTTCTTACGTCTTAGGTCTGAAGTCTGAAGTCTCAGGTCCTCGCTACGGACTACTTTGTTTCTGTGCCAACATGTCAAACGGCAAACTGTGGAGAACCATATTCGCTGCTGTTTGCGCGTCTTTGTCGAGGTGTCCCCAGCGGTTGGCGGCCAGGGCGTCTTCGGCAGCCAGTCCGGCGTCGAGCGTTGTTTTGCCGGCGGCGTCCGCCAGGGTTGTGAGGGGATTCGGACTATCGGCCGGAAGAGCGATGGGCGGTTCGGGTGTGTTGTTCCACCAAATAAGGCCCACTGCCGCAACGATTAAGCAGGCCGCGGCGGCCGATGCGAGAAAGCGATGGCGGAGTGCCGGCGACCGCTTGGGGATATCGAGCGGTTGTGGGGCATCGTGTTTCGCATCGGGCGAGTTTTCGCGGATCGCCGCGCTGATCCGGTCGTGCAACGACTCGGAAAACTCCGGCCGCTGGTTCAGGGCTTCTCGCTTTAGCCGCTCGATCGGGTTGTTTTGATTTTTCGATTCACTCATGTTTCAATTCCGTGGACTGCAGCGCGGGCATGAGTTTTTGCCTTGCCCTGTGCAGCATCATTTTCGTGGCCGGCACGTATCGTCCCAGCACGGAGGCGATTTCCTTGACCGGCATGTCTTCTACATAATAGAGCCAAAGGGCCGTGTGTTGATCCGGCGTAAGCACGTCGGCCGCGATGTCCCATAATTTGTGTTTGTTTTCCTCCGCTTCCAGGGTCGCTTCCGGGTCAAGCGAGCCGCTGGGAAGCGATTCAATTTCCGTGGTATTGTTTTCTTCAGGTATTTGACGCTTGCGGCTGTTGGCGGCCAGTCGTCTTGCGATCGTGAACAACCAGGTTGAAAACCGCCACCGTGGGTGATAGCGATCCAGGTTGCGATATGCGCGAATAAATGTTTCCTGGAGTATGTCTTCGGCTTCGGTTTCATTTGCGAAGCGTTTCAAAAAATGTAATAGCGGCACCTGGTGCCGGCGCAGCAGTTCCTCGAAGCTGTCGATACAGCCTTTTTGTGCCCGCAGTGCTAGTGCCTGGTCGTCCGGCCGATGTTGCATCGGCTCACTTGGCATAATTCACTCTGCCTGATTTGCCTTCTGTTGTTTATCCCACTCTTGCTCTATCAGTCGCATTACGGCCGGTCCGGGCATGCGCCAGTCGATTTGGACCGTGTCGTTGTCGGCTTTGAGTTTCATGCCGTCGAGCGACTTGATGAAAATTTTGTCGTCAGCCCGCTCCAGGCGTTTCATTGCCAGGAAGCCGCCGATGATGTCTTGGATCGGGCGAGCGGCTTCGATTGTCTTCGTGTCGAGACGGGCTGATACAAAAACCTGACGATCATCTTCGCCGATATCTATCAATATCGCGCGGCAATGTCGAATCACGGGCGAGACGAAAGGAATCTTGTCGCTATCGAGATCGGACAGCCCCGACGCGCCGAGTTCAAAGACCGTGCCTTTGGATGCCTTGCGATTCAAGACCGATTTGCTATCGGCGAGGTTTGGCTTCTTCGAGTCCAGAACGTCCAGGGCCGTTTTCACCTCGGCCGCTTTTCGGCCCACGATAACCATGTCCGGGCGATAGAAACAGCCGGTAACTTCGCTTTTAAGGCCTTCGACCTCCTGTACCCAGGTGTGCAGCTTGTGACCGGCGTAAATTGTTTGCTCGTGAGTAGCGTTACCGTCGAGTATTCCCAAAAGACGCTGCCGGTCGACTTTCGCCCGCACGATGACCACACCGCCGTAGATTTCGAACCCGGTGGAGTAGAATGTTATACCTCGCACATCGGCCAGGAGGTCGAGGCCGATGGTTTCGCGTACGTCCTGCAGGGTGGCTTTGGCGAATCCATGGCTAAGCCAATCCTCATAGACTTTGTAGCCGACCTTGGTTGCTTTTCCGGCGTCGAAGTCGATATGGAAGATCCATTTGGCGTCGGCGTCTATTTCCTTGCGATCCAGCGGTTCGCCCCGGGCGGCCGATTGCGGGCCGCAAACCAGGAAAATTAATAACAGTATGTATGTTATTGGCAAGAGCCGTTTGATATTTGTCATGCTAATGATCCGCTGGAATCGGCCCGCTTTTCTTGCCCACTACGGACTTATACACCAGAATGCGATAAACGGTCACTAAAAATCCGAAAAAATCCGAAAACCTCTAAATTTTGTAAGGATTGTTTAGGTGTCGGGGTCGGCAGGATGACCGGAATCGAATATTTTCTAGTGCCACCAGTGTGGCAGAAATCTTGACTATATAGATAGTTACGTTTACAATGCGTACGGATTCGATAGGTCAAGCTCTTTTCGAGCGATGGATGTGGTTTGTACGCTTTTCCTTGAAAAAGGTCTTTTATGAAAGGCTTTCTAGTGTTTCGCACAAGGTCATATGGTTTGGTTGGGATTTTCCTACTCCTATTGTGTCCGTGGCTTTTGGTGACGTTTGGTTGTGGCCCGAGCCGCCCGGAGGTTGCAAAAGTTAAGGGTAAGGTGACGTTTCGGGGTGCTCCAGTTACCGTGGGGCAGGTGATTTTCTGGCCCGAGACGGGACGTTCGGCTCAAGGCAAAATCAACCCCGACGGTACGTACAGTCTGACGACATTCGACGCGGACGACGGAGCCGTGTTGGGTAAACATACGGTCACTATCGAGGCTATCAAGGTCCACGAAAGCGGACCAAAACCGACCAGTTTGGAAGAAGAAATCCGTATGGGCAGAGAAGGCAAACTTGGTTCCGGGCAGGTTGCTGTTCAGCAACTCATTCCCCCAAAATACGCCAACCGCCAGACGTCGGGCCTGTCGAAAGAGGTTGTGCGTGGAGAAAATACCTTTAATTTCGATTTGCAGTAGTAGCAGATCCTTTTTATCTAAACACGTCCACAATACAGAGACAATAGATATGTTCGGCCGGGATTTCGAGTTAATTCGTTTTTCTTATCATCGTGAAGATTCGCGTACCCGTGGATTCACATTGGTAGAACTTTTGGTGGTGATAGCGATTATCGGCATTCTCATCGCGCTTCTACTGCCGGCAGTGCAGGCGGCCCGCGAGGCGGCACGCAGAATGCAATGCACGAACAACCTCAAACAGTTGGGAACGGCGTTGCACAATTATCACCTCAATCACCAGTGCTTTCCAGCCGGCACGATGATCGAGTATGATTTGATGTCTACTTCTTGCATAGGAGGTGATTGCCGAGGAACTGGCATGTATGTAACCATACTCCCGTTTTTCGAAGAGGTTTCGCTGGAAGATGTATATGTCTACGACCTCAAGTGGCTTCAGCAACCCGACGAAGTATGGGAACGATTGGAGAATACCAGGCTTCATATCTACATTTGTCCCAGTCAAACCCAGTGGTCGGATGTCATCCAACGCCGCGATTACTTTGGCATTACTGGTGGCAAGACCACGCTGGGGCAGGGATGGCGCGGCCACATCTTTGAAGACGGCGTGATGTACATGAACAGCTTCACCAAGATCCGCGATATCACCGACGGCACGGCGTCTACCCTGGCCATGGGCGAATCGGTCCACCCGACCAAATGGGGCGACGGTGAAAAAATTAGCGCTGAGTGTGGGGGCGGCGCTTGCGCCTGGTGGCTGGGAGGAGCCACATTAAGATTAAGGCCTCTTATGTTCTCTTCCGGTCGCATACTCCGCAGTACGATGCACCCCATCAACAGCAGCATGTTCTGCCATGCAGACAACGAAGACAACGACGTGCCTTGCGGTAGCAAACACCCGGGCGGTGCCAATTTCCTCTTTTGTGACGGCCACGTCACGTTTCTCGACGAGAGCATCGACTGGCGGTTGTACCAGGAACTCTCGACCCGTGCCGGCGGTGAGATTATCGAAGCGGGGCTTTATTGATATCGGCTGCAAACATGGTGTATCGGAGCTTGCTGTCACATGAATGGTTTGACAAATTCTAAGAGAATTATCGGGTGCGTGCTTGCACGCCCAAAAAACAAGGCTATTTCCATGCGGTTCTTTTGTGAATTTCAAACCATTCATCATTCCTCCACAATTGGCCGCGCCAAGCTCCGTGGTTTTACACTGGTTGAACTGCTGGTTGTGATCGCCATTATCGGCATTCTCATCGCGCTTCTACTGCCGGCGGTGCAGGCGGCACGGGAGGCGGCCCGAAGGATGCAATGCACGAACAATCTCAAGCAGATAGGTTCGGCGTTGCATAATTATAATGCCAGCTATGGGTGTTTTCCGGCCGGCACGATAATTGATTACATCAATACTGAAAAATGCGGAGTTGATTGTCGGGGAACTTCTTTCTATCTATCGATTTTGCCGTTCTTCGAAGAGGCAGCGGTGGAAGGTATTTATGACTATGATGCTCCGAACAGATGGTTCGACCAGACCCAAGCAGCCAGGAATCGGCTTAAAAAGACAAGACTTCATTTCTATATTTGTCCCAGCCAGACCGAGTGGTCATCGTACCTGCCGCGTCTGGACTATTTTGGTATTACCGGCGGAAAGAATTTCAAGTCCGCCGGCTGGCGCGGCCACGTTTTTGAAGACGGCGTTATGTACATGAACAGCTATACAAAAATCCGCGATATTACAGATGGCACTGCCTGCACCATGGCCGTGGGAGAATCCGTTCATCCGAGCAGATGGGGCGACGGCGGTGTCCCCGGCTCATACGGTGATGGTTGTGTCGGCGGCGCCGGCACTTGGTGGCTTGGCGGGGCGACGCCCAAAAACGATCCAGGCGGTTTATCCGTCGGTCGTATCTTGCGTAGCACGATGCATCCCATCAACAGCAGCATCCTTTGTATCGAGCCATGGGACGACAACGACGTACCTTGCGGCAGCAAGCACGCCGGTGGGGCCAATTTCCTCTTTTGTGATGGCCACGTCACGTTTCTCGACGAGACCATCGACTGGCAGTTGTACCAGGAACTCTCGACCCGGGCCGGTGGAGAGATTATCGAGGCCGGAGTGTATTAGGCGATCAGATGTCCTACGGGAATTGGTTAGGCGGATCTCACGCGGTAGAGCGAAGTTCCCGCTGAGAACGTGTTTGGAAATAGGTGAGAGCCGTTTTTGGGTGCCACTGCTGGCTTGTCCAGCAGTGTTTTTCCCGGTTCATACACTCTACACTGCTGGACAAGCCAGCAGTGGCACCCATTTTAAAACACGTTCTGAGACAAAACTCCTGCACAATACATGCTCCGAACAGAGCGGGAATACTCAGCAGGAGTTGCACCCTATCGATCATTCAGGTGCATCGTGGACGCACTCTACGAGTAATGGGCCGACTATTTTGTTCCAAAGCTTGTAGCCTTTGGCGTTCAGATGCAGCCCGTCTTTTTTGAATAGATCGGCCTTGGGCTTGCCGTCCGGACCGATCATGGGCGCGTCGATATCCACGAACAGCAGTCGTTTGTCTTTTTCAGTTTCTGCCTGGATCTGTTTATTGGCCGCCCGAATTTTATCGATCAGTTTCCATCTCGCGATGCTGGGTTTGATCGCCACGAACAAGATACGCGTCCGCGGCAATTTTGCCTGAACGGTTTTCACGAAGCGGCGATAATCGGCAACCACGGTGGCGACGCTTTTACCGGCCGCCAGGTCGTTGTCGCCGGCGTAGAGCACGATCGTCTTGGGCCGGTAAGGGAAGATGATGCGGTCGGCGAAATGTATCGAATCGGCTATGTGTGATCCGCCGAAACCACGATTTATGACCGGTAATTTGGGGAATGACTTGTCCAGGTCCCACATCCTGATACTGGAACTGCCGATGAACAAAATGCCCTCTTTTTGTGGTGGATTCTTTCGATCGAGAGTCTCGAACTTCTTGATTGCCGGTTCCCAACGGTTGGCGGCCGTGGATTCGGAAGCATATAACGGGAAAATGATGTATAAGAAAAACGGTATGAACAGTGTAGTGCGCAGAAACATGGCGTCTCCTAATGTGATTGGCAGTGGCACCCAAAAACTGATTACAGTAACTGGACTTTTGCAAAATTGCGAGTCAAGGGCACTTAGATATAAATTGGCGGCGCAGCCGGTAATTTATATCTAAACGCTGCAGAGATGTTAACTTGTTATTTGTCAATGAATTTTCGTTAGTCAAGGCGATGTAAAAGAAACCTTCGCTTCGCAAAGCTTTCTTTTACATGTGCCCTTGACTCGCAATTTTGCAAAAGTCCAGTTCTAACTCAAGGGCACTATCATGGAATCTCCATGCGGCTCATCCTGCCAACCCGGTCGCACCGAGGCTATCAGGCATACGGCCACGATTATAAGGCCAAGCAGGCTGGGATTCAAGAATAGCCACCAAAGCAAACCAGCGACCACGCCCAGCAGATGCGGCCAGCGGCGAGCCAGAGTGGCTAACAGTTCGCCGTGGAAGCCGCGTTGGGCGATACCGATTACGGCCACGATGGCAAGTATTGCGTAGAAACGCGTCCAGAGGTCGGATGTTCGAACGGGACGGAACGAGAGGTCGCCTTGGGCGGCGGCGGTTGCTTCTTCCGCTGCTTGTGTATCTTCTATGAGCATGGCGACAGGCCGGGAGGCGACAAGAGTGGTGCTCCATAGAGCGTTGGCATCGACGGCCGGGGGTGTTTGGACTTCTTGCGGAGCGGGTATATTTTCGGCCTGCAGCTCTTTGGCGATTTCGCGACGTCGGCTGTCGATTTGCTTCAATAAATCGTTTGCCTGGCTAGTCAGATCGAGTTCATCCACGGCTGCCGCCGCGAGGCGAACATCGTATTCCGCTGCCATGTAGCGACGGTTCCATGGACGGTACCAGTTGAGAAACTCATCGGCTTTGCGGTTGGGGAGAGCTATTCCTTGTTCGATTATGGCAATCGTATTTTGCAGGCGCATGATCTCGTGCCGCAGACAGTCGGCGGAGGTGGCCGGTCGGATTGGCGCGTATTGTCGTGGACCGCGAACGCACCATAGTGTTTTGGCCACGGGCAAGTTTCCCAGACGCGGGGCGTTGCCGGGGGATTGTTGTCGCCATTGGGCGGTTGCCAGCCGACCGCGAAAGACCACTTCGATTCGTTGCGGCAATGTTCGCGATGACAGTTGAATACGATACTTTCGCCAGCGTGATTTCTCGGCCGTGGCATCGCCGGCTTTCGTGGGTGGCTCGTCGTTGGCAACGGGAACGGTGAGCATGTCGTCCAGGCGGATTTCGATTAGTTGATAATTGTCCGGGACCCAGAGCGGACACCATGAGCGTCCGTCCGGTAAAAGGTCGAAAGCCGCCGTGCCGCCGGCCGTCCCGTCGTCCTCCCAGGAGATGTTTATATCGGCCAGGTTGACGTCGGCGTTACCTTGTCCGGTATTCGAAGAAATCAGCACCGCGCGAAAACGGCTATCGGCAACTTCATATTTATCGGGAAGAGAAGTTTTCGTAAGGCCCCGAGTTTCCCAGGCGATAGACTCAGAGCCGTTCCTGTTGGGTAAGACCAGTATCTGGCTATGTTTGCCGCTTCCGACAGGCGTTATCCGTGGCACGGCGACCGGTTCGGACGTCAGGGGACTGACGACAGTCAGACGCCCGCGTTTGGCTATGGGAGATTGCGGTCGCACAATCAGTCGGCGATGTTTGTCGAGTGTGTCGATTACCGTGATGTTGCCGGGTTGTCGCAATTCGTAAGG
>JAFGTN010000909.1 GCA_016934075.1 Pirellulales bacterium | reverse complement strand
GGTGGAGGATCAGTGGTCCCTCGTTCCAGAGCCACCGTAGCCACCGTGGCCGCAATAGGTGGTTTGGGTTTAATCCCGTCTAAATCTACAGGAGCGGTAACGTTGTCGGCGTGTGCGGGCGCATTTGTGGGTACATCAGCGGGGGTCGATGAATGCTTTTTGTGAATGTCGGATTGTCTTGCGGCAATCAGACTATCAACCATGGCCCGACAGTTGGGGAATCGCTGCTCGGGATTTTTGGCCAATGCACGGGCGATCGTGGCTTGTGCGGCCGCTGGAAGCGGTCCGAGCCTGGGCTCGGCGCTTGCGTGCTGCACTGCCAGTTGAGCCGGGGTTCTGCCCGGAAACGGCAAGGCCGAGGTGAGCATTTCCTGGTATACTATCGCCAGGCTGTACTGATCGCTATGCAGGCTTGGCCGACCATCGAAGATTTCAGGCGAAGCGTAGACCGGCGTTAGTCCACCCATCAGTGAGATGGTTTTGTCTTCTACCTGCTTGACAAGCCCAAAGTCTCCGACCTTCGCGTGCCCGCCCAATAATAGCAGGTTTTCCGGCTTTATGTCGAGATGTTGTAATGAATAATGCTTGCAGATGTAGTCCAACGCATCGGCCGTGTCGCTCAGATATCCAATTAACTCTTCATGGGGAATGCCGGGCATGCCTTCTTGCCGACATTCTTCGAAGCGGTCCTTAATACTTGATTCGGCCAACTCCGTTACGATTACTAATTGGCCATCGATCACCTCGATTCGCTCGAGGGAGAGCAGGAAGGGATGGTGTACATCTTTGATTCGCTGCAGCGATTTTTGTTCGCTATCCGCGCGATCATCGCCCAAGAAACCGTAGACTAGTTTAATCGCTTTAGTTAATCCACCGGGCGCCTCGGCCTTCCATACCTCACCGTAGCCACCCGCTCCTATACGCTCCAAGAGCGTATAGCCCGCGATAGTTCTGGGAATTTGGGTGGCAGGTAATGTCACTGTAGGCGACTTTCGATGAAAAAGTGATTATAAAATATCAGTGGGTCAGGCAGGCGTCTGCTGCCGGTGTTGTCTGGGTGCGCGTAAAGATTTGTCCTTGTCCGTAGCGACAGCCCGCACGACAACAAAATTCGGCGTCCTCTTGCCGTTTGAGTGCCGTGGCAATGACTTCGCATCCACAGTCGTCGCTGGATTGCAAAATTATCTCAAGTTGACGTTGTCGTCTTGAACTTTGCTGGATATCTTGTGCCAGCGACTTGGCCATAATGAGATAGTCGGGGCGCATCTGCAACTGGTTAATGACTGTTGGCGGTTCGCCGGCTACACCATCATACGCCAGTTGAATTCCAGCCGCGCGCAGTCGAGCAAAAAGTCTGCGGAAATAAGTCGCGTCGGAAACGGATCGTTGTGGAATCACGGCAACCAATGACATAGTGTCGGGCAACGTCTGCGAGAGTTTCTCAAGCGATTTCCCCAGCGTTTTATCGCCTATTTCGACTTCATCGAGTTTGAGGAAGACAAATGTATGATTTGGCAGTTGCACCGCCTGCTCCACGGCCAGCATGCGTTTCAGGCGACGGTATCTAGCGCTGAGACGGCAATCGGTTTCGAGCATCGACTGTCCGGTACCGCATGTGCCGTTGTCGCGAGTATATTCTGATTCGCACAGTATATGGGCGAAGACTTCTTTGGTTGCCAGTTCCACAATTGGCTGATAACACACGGAAATGGCACGGTGGGCCAGTACTTCGTCGAGTCGCCGCACTTCGCGGACCAACTCCCTGACAGCCCGCGAATCCGTATCGTGGCTTGCCAGGAAGTCGATTGCCTGAGTGACCATATCGGAGGGAGCTGCCGCTCGACCGGCAAAAAAGGTCAACTCCAGGTCGGCGACCACGAACAAGTCCCCATCGGATAACCGTGCCTCCTCTATCCGTTGCCCGTTAAGAATAGTACCGTTGGTGCTTCCCAGGTCACGTATACGATAACCGTCATCGTCGTGGAGAATCTCGACGTGACGTCGAGAGACACGATTCGATTCAATGGTTAAATCGCTGTCTTCGCTACGACCAATCACAAAAGGAAAGTCATCCAGGATGGTCTGCTGTGGTTGCCCGCCATCGGTTGGGTAGTGTTCCAGCCAGGGTATTCCCGGGGCTCGCTCGTGCATTACTTGTGTTCGCATCACTACTGGTAGCCTTTCTTCACGCAAGATAATCGCTTGGTAAGGGCGGCGCAAGCCGACCCACCCCTACTCGATGACACTGATTTAGGATATGTGAGGAATCTTGGCATATAAAGTATAGCTTCATTTTCATCACAGAGCGTAGATTATGGTATGCTTGGTTTGACACGTCGTCGAATGATATTCTCCTAGAAAGGACATATCTCAATGAGTTCACAACCCTTGCGAGTAGTTGTAGTATCCGAGGATCGGAAACTGCTGCGGCAAACGTCGCGTTTTCTCAACATGTTTGCTTACCGAGTGTTACAGGTTGCGGAAATGAAACATGTACGGTTTGCCTTAGAAGGTGAGCGACCGCACGTAATGATAATTGATGCAGCCGCCAATGAGGATACAATCCGCTGGTTGTGTGAACAAGTGTCACAAGACGAATCTTCGGAACATGTGCACACACTTCTGCTGTTGGATAATGCTACCCCCCGAGCGATCGTAGATTCGATGTCGGCGGGTGTGGATGACTTTCTACAAAAACCATTGGTTTACGGCGAATTATTGACACGGCTTCGGGCTGCCGTTAGGGCCGTGGAACTGGAACGACGGATCAAGCAACAGGAGGGGATAGACCCTCTCACTAGACTACCCAACCGTGAAGCATTCTCGCAATTACTTCGTAGTCATTCGCAAGACAACGAAAAGCTCGTCTGCGTGGTGGCCGACCTCGATTTGCTCGGACATATCAATTGCGGATACGGCTTGGCAACGGGTGACGAGTTGATACAGGCCTTTGCCGAGCAGTTGGATGCTACTTGTGATGAGGATGTGGTGCTAGGAAGTTTTGGCGGCGGACGGTTTGCGGTACTTTTTACAGATTCTTCGCTGGAAGCAGCCAAGACTTGGGCCGAACGAGCCAGACAGGAAATGGCCCAACTGGAGATCATAAGGGATGAAAAGTCTCCGCGAGCAACAGCCAGCTTCGGCGTGGCAACCGGCCCATTGGAGCAAATGATACGCTACGCCGAAGATGCACTTCAAACAGCCAAGCATTCAGGTCGAAATTGCGTCGTTTTTCACGGACAGTTCGACGACGAAGCCCGCATTTGGAGCGAGCTGGCCGCATCAGGAAAGATCTTTGAGCGGACTGCGGCACAACATGTGATGTCTCCGCTGCCCGTGGTTCTGCAGGTCAACGAAACGACGTCCGTCGCTGCTACGTTATTAGAAAATACTCAGTTGGACGCGTTGGTGGTGGTCGACCACGACGGCTCCCTGATGGGCGTGGTTTCCACGGAAAGCAACTTCGCCGATCAGAACGCCAAACTGCGTGAGGTCATGGAACCGGACGTGAAAACGTTTAACGAAGACACGTCGCTATCGGTCTTGTTGGAGTTCTTCACGCAGGAGTCGAGCTCTATTGCGGTGATTACTGATCGTGGCCGCCCGATAGGAATGGTTACCCGAGAGCAACTTGCCATACTCAGCGAGGCAGCAGCGATTGACCGCTTCGCGCCGGGTACTCCTTACTCCGATACCAGCGACTACCTGGTCGTTCTAGACCGCGCATTGGCGGGAAGCACGTGGTAAGAGCGGGATTTGACCTGACAATGCAAGCCAAATGTATCCACCATGCAGCTTCTCCACCTGATGACCAATCACACGTTCAATTGCCTATGACGACGGTGAAATAGCTCTTCACAACCAGGTCGAAATACTCGCAGCGCATCTCAAAGGGCAGGTCGTTGTAGGAACAATAGTGCTTGATTTGGCTCAACAGATCGCGTGGCTGGCAACGGCGCATGGGTCGTCCAGTTGCGCGGTAGTGCTTGTTGATCAGATATTCGACAGCATCCGTATCATACTCGCAGCCAAATTTATCGGCATAAAGTTCGAAGAGCCGGCGGAACTCAACCTCATCCGCGTCGCCGATCTTGATCTTGTAGGGAATCCGTCGCAGAAAGGCGTCGTCAACCAGATCGGAAGGCTCTAAGTTAGTGGAGAAAATAATCAACTGCTCGAAGGGCACCTGAATCTTCTTCCCCGTGGAAAGAGTGAGAAAATCGTGTCGGTTTTCCAAGGGCACTATCCAGCGGTTCAGCAAATCACCCGGCTCCACGCGTTGGCGCCCGAAATCATCGATCAGAAGACACCCGCAGTTGCTTTTCATTTGCAGAGGCGCTTCGCTGACATTGCTGGCGGGGTCGTGACGAATCTCCAAGTTGTCCAGCGTCAGTTCGCCGCCAACCATAACCGTGGGGCGACGGATGCGAATCCAACGAGCGTCGACTCCGTCGGAGCGTAAAATTCCACTGTCCTCCTCCTCTACCGCTTGATGATATGCGGCGTCGTACATTTTTATCAATTGTCCGTCTTCAACCAGCGAGTGCGGCACCCAGATGTGTTGGCCAAAACACTGTGTAATCCTGCGAGCCAAAGTTGATTTGCCGTTGCCCGGTGCACCATATAAAAATAGACCTGCACCTGAATTGACCGCCGGTCCCAGGCTTTCAAACAGGTTGGAATTGACGGAGATATCTGCGAACGCTTGTGAAAGTTGTTCGCGTTTGGGCGCTTCGGCACGAATCGTTTGGGCTTCAACCGAGAGCACGTAGTCTTCCAGTGGCACCGGTGCCGGCCCCACGTAGGCGCAAGCTCGCATGGCGACCTGGGCTCGTTCGCGCCCCTGCTCGGTCAGCGTATAATAGTAGTCGTTCAGTTGGGCCGCACCGGTATGTGTTGCGATCCGTCTGCTGCGGAGTGTTTGATAGCACTCCTCCAATACACCGAACGGCAGGGCGATGTGTTTAGCAATCCCGCGACCGCTCGCCGTTCCCACTACACTCAGATATTTAATTATCAGTGACTCTACCAGAGATTCCGGAAGTCCGGTCTCTTGCAAAGACGCCGGCGGAGCCGGCAGAAACGATTCTTCGGCGAGCACCGCCGCCAGCAGTCCTCCCCCCAATTCACTCGTAGTACTTGCCATTGTCACGGTCTCCACGCTCTTTATGGGCTTGTTGCGATCGTCTAGCGATCGCAACAACCAAAATGTCGAGATGCCATACAAACGTCATTTTCGGAACAACCTTACCCGCGAATTGTCCACGAGTAACACTGCAACTCTAGGTTATTCTGACTGCACAGGCATAATGAAAAGAAGTTAAAAGCCCGTTGAAAAAGTCGGTTTCGCGAGTTTTGTGTGCCACTGCTGGCTTGTCCAGCAGTGTTTTTCCGGGAGTTTATTGCACTCACTACTGGACAAGCCAGCAGTGGCATCCCTATTTCAACGGCTAAATACACCCTACGAGACTTCGTTACCTCTATCCGCCCTTAATCACCGACAGCATAAAGGTCGGGTTGAGCGATTCGAAGCGTATGCGTTCCAACTGGAAATTGCCGCGTGCCAGGTTGATCATCCAGACCCCCACGTCGCCCCCGCAAGCGTACAGCAGTTTGTGCAGGTTGGAAACGCCGTCGATGCTGCTGGTGGTGGCAACCAGTCGGCCGCCGGGCTTGAGTCGCTTGCAGGCTTCTTCGACCAGGCGGCAGCTTTCGCGGCCCGTGCCGCCGATGAAAATGCAATCCGGATCGGGCAAATCGGCCCAGGCCTTAGGAGCGCGGCCAAGGATGGGCGTTAGGTTTTTAACTCCAAAACGCTCGGCGTTGGCAACTATCAGTTCGTGATCTTCCGGATCGACTTCGATAGCATATACATTGCCCTGGAACGCAATCTGCGCAGCCTCGATCGATACCGAACCACTGCCGGCGCCCACATCCCAAACAACACTCGATGGACCAACATCCAACTCAGCCATAGCCATGGAACGGACTTCGGAAGGCGTCAGGAGGCCGCGTTTGGGTTTGGATTGCATAAACGCTTCGTCACGGTTGCCGAACAGGCGACGGCCAATCGACTCTCTGGGCCGGTCGGGAACGTGTGGTTTACGGACAAGAATCATGACGTTCAAACGGCTGAAATCGCCCTTGGCCAATTCGTCCAACTCGCCACGGGTTACCCGCTCGTTGGGCGAGCCCAGGTTCTCGCAAACGTAGCCCGTAAAATAATCGATTCCCGCGTCCAGCAGATATTTAGCCACACAAGACGCCCCACAGTCATCGCTGGTGAAGAGGCCGACTTTTTGCGCGCTGCGAACACTCTCCAATACGCTATCGAGAGAGTGTCCGGCAAGGTTCGTCAGGAAAGCCTCTTCCCAACTCTCCTTGACGCGAGCGAAAGCAAGCTGCATGGTGCTCACGTGCGGAATAACCTCGAAACGGTCCTTGCCCAATTTGTCGCAAAGGTATCGGGCAATTCCGTAGAAGAGCGGATCGCCGCCGGCGAGAATCACAATCTTATTTTCCTTGGCCGCTTCGACCTGGGCGACCACCTCGTCGAAACTGGTTCCCACCACTACCCGCCGGGCACCGTTTTCGGGTAGCAGTGCCAATGTCTGCTCATCGCCGATCATCAGTTCGGCTGCCTGCACAATCGCCTTGCCCGCCGTGCTAAGGCCTTCGAGCCCGTTTTCACCTATTCCGACGATATAGATCTTTTCCATTGCAAGCATGATCCTTTTATCAGACAAACTTCCTCGGGGGTATATGCAAGGACCGCATTTCACACCCGACGTGAATATAGCGAGACTGGGGTGTTTGGGAGAAGGCGATCTCCCGCTCATCACCTTAAGAGTGCAATATAGAGCAAGCGTACACAAGAAGGCAAGCGGTCCGAGTAGATCGGTTTTTGAAGCGACCGATAAGCGGTTGGGCGCACTTTTTCAACAGGCTGCCGGTCCTGATTGCGGCGGAGAGGCGTTTATAAAAAAATCGCGCCCGCGTCGCACCTGGAGGTCTTATGATACGACGCGGACGCTGCTCGCACTTTCACTTGCCCTCTACGAAACTGGGGGTATTTCGTATCCCTTACGCTCCTCACGTGCGAAAAATGCCCCTGCTAGTTTATCGCCTAAAATCTTTTCGTTTTTGGGATCCCATTTGACTACTCGCCCCAGCCGCGCGGCAATTGCGACGAGATGGCAAGAATTCATCGTTTGTACGTGGCTATAGACATCAGAGACCGGCAGCCCGCCCTCGCGTATACAGCGATAAAAATTATTTTTATGGCCTTCGAACGGTTTGCCTTTGTAGAGGCGTTTGCGGTCGTCGTCGGTATATTTGTCTTTGTCCCAATTTTCTTCGATGGGTTTTCCAGTGATCTTGCCGCGGTTTACGAAGATGCGGCCCTTGGTGCCTTCGAAAAGGACGCCGTTCTCGCTACGGCTGTCGACCGTCATTTCTATGCCGGAGGCAAATTTACACTTCACGGCGAAGTCATGCGAGGTGTTGTAGCAGTTGTCCACGGTCGGGTAGCCGTCTTTGAAGGGCACCGGGTGTTTTGCATCGGTGCCGTCGAATTCGACCGGTCCCATGCCCTGCTTGTCCTGCCCGATGGCCCATGTGGCGATGTCGATGTGGTGGGCGCCCCAGTCGGTGAACTTGCCGCCGGAATATTCGTACCACCAGCGGAATTCGTAGTGGCAACGACGTTCGATGTAATCCACCTCGGGAGCCTGGCCAAGCCACATGTCCCAATCGAGTTCTTTGGGTGGTTTGACCTTTGGGAACGGTCCGCCGGTGGGACTGCTGTTAATGCCGACGGTGATTTTCTTTATGTCACCCAAGAAGCCCTTTTGCACCATGTTGATAGCGCGGAGGAAAAGATCCGCTTGGCTGCGCTGCTGGGTTCCGACCATAACGACACGGTCGTTGTACTTCTTGCAGGCATTGCGAATCAGTTGATTTTCTTTGAGCGTAAGTGTCAGCGGTTTCTGGATAAAGATGTGCTTGCCCGCCATGAGGGCTTCGATGGCCGGTTTGATATGCCAGTGGTCGGGCGTGACGATGCTTACCACGTCAATGTCCTTGCGATCCAACACACGGCGATAATCCTTATAGGCATCGGCCTTGCCTTTACCTATATTTTTGTGGTGTTTGGCCTCTTGGGATCTCCGCGAATCGACATCGCAAACGGCAACAATATCGCCGAAGCGGCTGTGCTGTTTGGCGTCACCCTGTCCCATGCTGCCAACACCAATGCAGCCGATGCGCAACCGCGAGTTGGCACCCGATGCCGCGCGTGCGTTGGCGGCGGTGATGCAATACGGAGCCAAAGCGACCGAGGCCAGGCCGGATTTCAAAACGATACGGCGTGAAATTTTGTGTTTATCAACCCTCATCTGTAGACTCTTAATCGGTGTATTACACCAAAATTTCTTCGCGTACTGCTCGCGTGTTTGAAAGTTTTTTGGATTGCGGACCGTGTTTTAATAATTAATACGTTTTGTGATTAATATTTGCCAGCAATAATGGGCAATATTAGGATCCGTACCGTTTTGGCCTAAACAATGATATGCAATAATATCATTTTCATGTAAAAGCAGGGCCAAATGCTACGCCTTGCGTGTCAATGTATGGTACTATTGTGTCGTAAATGGGATAAGTATATGGTATAATTGACACATCAAGACCGAATAAATAGATGTTGCATACAATCTTGCTAAATTCCAGCATTACACCATAATGGGGGGAGGCTGAGATTATGTGACATGCGACTTTAGTCTGCGGAGCAAACACTGTCTGGTAGCCTGTTCAACGTGACACCCAAAACCTCGAAAGTCCGGCGGAGAATATACAGCCGTGAAGGCCCGCTTCGAAGAAATCTTCCTCGATGCAAAAGAGTCGTTCAGACTTTTGCAATGGAACAATAATATTCGTGATGTGGATATTGTACATACGGGCGGTATGCTCGAGCCCATGGTAGGCGCTGGTGACGCGTGGCACCTCCATCCCCAGACGGAACTGCTACTTGTAAAGCAAGGCACTGGTACGTGGCTGGTAGGCGACTATATCGGTACGTTCGAGTCGCCGCAATTGATGCTGTTCGGCTCGAACCTTCCTCATTGTTTTCAAACCGTCAAGCCTTCCAAGGGTTTGGTGCTTCAATTCGCTTTCGATTCAGATCGTGGATTATGGAAATCGCCGGAAATCGAGTCGCTCCGAGCACTATGCAGTCGGGGATCGAGGGGGATTTGCTTTCCAAAGCATATTGCATTATCCGTTGAAAAGAAACTGATGATGATATCTCGTTGCGGATCGGTAAGCCGTTTGGCGCATTTTTTGGAAATCATGGGGATTCTCGTCGACGTACCGAATGACAAATGTGAGCTGCTTTCGCGTAAAGAGTTTTCTATTCCGTCGGTCTCCATTCATCACAAGGCAATCGATCGCGTAATCCAATACACAATCGAACGTTATGCCGAGAATATTACCCTAGATGATGTTCTCAAGGTAGCGCACATGAGCAAACCGACGTTCAGCCGCCAGTTCAAGCGTCACACCGGCAAGACGTTTGTAGATTTTCTCAATGAGATCCGCCTCGATCAGGTACGTCATGCGTTACTGGAGACGGAAGAATCCATCAGCCGAATTGCCCTTGAAAGCGGATTCGGGAATTTGTCGCATTTCAACCGTCTATTCCGGCGGCATTTTCGCCTTAGTCCCAGCGAGTTTCGCAAGAGCCGGGCTCGGATGAAATAATAAACGGGCTGTTAGAGCGTCAGCCAGATCAAATTCCAGATTCCCAGTACAATGCCCAGGATTGCCAGTGGAGTAAGAATTATCAGCAAAGTATTGCGGAAGCGGTCGCTTGATAGAAGGCGTTTGAGATTTGTAAACGAGTAGCGTTGATGTGCGGAAGTATCGCTGGATCCGAACAGGCCTTCAACGCCAAGTTTAAATTCGGAAAATGTGGTTTCGTCCTCCGAGGATATCGGATGTGTGATTTGCGATTCTTCCGTTCGCTCATCCGTTTCGGTATCCATAGGCAGTTTGGTGGTGTTGCCACCGTTTTTCAAGACCGTTGCTTCGGGCGGTTCGTCAGAAAGTCCCGATAATTGAGGAAAACCGTCGGCCGTGTCGGCCAAAGTGCGCGTATCGACGGCCGCCGGGCGATTCGGAATGGCCGGCACCACTAAGGTCACGGCTGCCGGAGAAGAAGCTTCCGAGCCATTGGATGCCAATTCGATTGCGGCTGCCGGGATCGGCACCGGGGCACCAACCCAAGGCTTCAGTCGTGTCACAACTTCTCGGGCCGTCTGAATCCTATCGGCCGGTTCCTTGGCCATCATGTCGGCGATTACATCGACAAAATCCGCGCTGAGTGAAGGATTAAGGCGCCTTGGATCCAGGGGGCGCATCTGACAATGAGCCCGAGCTTTGTCGCTCGTGTCGCCGCCGGGGAACGGCACCTTACTGGTTACCGCATAGTACAACGTGCAGCCCAAGGAATATAAATCCCACGCCGCCGTGGGTGCCCATGGCGCCTTGATATGGTCGGGCGAAAGATAGTCGGGCGTGCCCACGATTTTGCCGAAGCGGGGATCGCTTTCGGCGTCGCCGCCCAAGGGTCCGGCCAGCCCCAGGTCGGAAAGCTTGGCGCGGCCGTCCGGTGTTACCAGAACATTGGCCGGTTTCACGTCACGATGGATCAGGCCGTTCTTGTGGGCGTGTCCCAACCCTCGGGCGACTTGAGTGATAATGCAGGCGGCCGCTTGCATGTCCAATGGCCCCAGGCGTCGAACAAGCTTCCGCAGGTCGCTGCCGGGAACGTATTCCGAAACCAGATAGTAAACCTTGGCATCATAACCGGCGTCGTATGCCTGCACGAGATTCTCGTGGTTCAGGCTGGCCTGGGCGCGGACTTCGCGGGCAAAGGCGGCCACGGCTTCGGGGGTTGATTTTTTTCGCGGCAAAACCTTAATGGCCACCTCGCGTCCGAGAACCGTATGCCGCGCACGGAACACTTGCCCCATGCCACCCTGGCCTATCGAATCGACGATTCGGTACGGCCCCAAATGAAAACGTGT
>JAFGTN010000089.1 GCA_016934075.1 Pirellulales bacterium | reverse complement strand
CTGGACTTTTGCAAAATTGCGAGTCAAGGGCACTTAGATATAAATTGGCGGCGCAGCCGGCAAATTATATCTAAACACCACAGAGATGTTAACTCGTTATCTGTCAATGAATTAGTGTCAGTTAAGACAATGTAAAAGAAACCTTCGCTTCGCAAAGCTTTCTTTTACATGTGCCCTTGACTCGCAATTTTGCAAAAGTACGTATCTTATAAAACCTCGTATGGAGCACGCCAATCCTGATGTGAGGCCACTTTCACCCACTAAATTATCCCAAGAATAGAGTTTGCAACCGCTTCTAATAGTCTTCGCCATTGAGGCTGTCGATCACCGACTTATGCCAGTTGCGCAGGGCGGTTTTCATGCGTGCCACGCGTTTGGGCTCTTCGGCCGCCAGGTTCTTCTCTTCCTTGGGATCGTTGGCCAGATTGTATAGTTCCACTCTCGTTTGATGTTTACGCTTGGGGACGAGGCAATGAAGTTTCCAATCGCCATCGATCCATGCCGCGTGGCCGGGGAATTTGTCGGTGGGATATTGTCGAGTGATTTTACCGGCGTCCAGACGGAGTCTCTCTTTGTCAGTGGGTTCTTTGCCTGCCTTTTGCGACTTCAATAGTTCACTCATCCATTCATGGCTGGGCGTAATTATGCCTTTTTCAGGATAGGCCCAAAAGCCCATGCCTTGAGGACGGGTTTTCATTTTCTCATCCAGTAGCGGCACGAGGCTGATGCCGTCCAGCGGCGGTTGTTTTTTCGGCTTGGCGCCGGTGATCTCCAGAAGCGTGGGATAAATATCGCACGTATTGCAGCGGACATCAGTCGAGCGCGGCTTGGTAATCCGACACGGCCATTCCATAACTGCCGGCACCAGCAGGCCGCCTTCGTATATGCTTCCCTTGAGACCGCGGTGCGGACCGCTGGAGCCGACCTTGGGTATTGCGCCGTTGTCGCTGCAATACCATAAGATGGTATTGTCGCGAATGCCCAAGTGTTTAAGTTCGGCGCGAAGTTTACCCACAGCGCGGTCCATGGCGGTAATCTCGCCGTAGAAATGCTGTACCTTCTCGGGCTCATCGGCGTAAAGCCGCCGGTCTTCGGGCAAGGCTTGATGTGGATTGTGCGGCGATCCGAACCAAACCACGGCCAGAAACGGCTTTTTGGAAGCGACGCGCTCGCGCATGAACTCGATTGCCGCGTCTGCCACCACCATGGAACTTTCACCCTGGGTTGCCACGGCCTTTCCTTCCCGGCTGAGGATGGGATTATTGTCGAAGAAGTTTGGTGCCGAGAACCATCGGTCGAATCCGCTGGCACCCGGATTGACGGGACTGCCTTTGCGGACCGAACCCAGGTGCCACTTGCCGAAATGTCCCGTTGTGTAGCCCACCGACTTGAGTGCTTCGGCGATTGTGATTTCCTGTGGCCGTAGGGTGTGTCCCCAGCTAAAACAGCCGAAACGATTGGGATGCCGGCCGGTCATTACGCTCCCGCGTGTGGGAGAACAGACGGGCGCGGCGGCGTAAAAGCGATCGAAACGCAAGCCCGTTGCGGCCATCGAGTCGAGGTTGGGTGTTTTCAACTTGGGGTGTCCATTATAGGCTACATCACCCCAGCCTTGATCGTCGGCAAGGACCAGCAGGATGTTTGGGCTGGAGGGATGATTTCGATCGCACTGGGCTGCGGTGATGGTTTTAGCTGACAAGCAGATGATAATCGTATATACGAGCGTCAGTAAGCACAATTTTCGTCGGGGCATGCTGGAGATTTCCTCAAAGTGATATTTGCGGCTATAGTGTAAACGTAATCATGAATAAGTGCGCCGTTTTAAGGACATATTCTGAAATAAGTAGCATCCTTTGCTTGTTTCACCTATTGAGTTTTTCATTCTTATTCCATTAATGCGAATTATTCATTAATCATACTAAACCGCATCGGCCAGAACAAGCCGCAGGATGTGCCGCCGTCGACGAACATAACTTGGTCGGTAATAAAATCGTATGTTTCCTCATCGTAGTCTTCGACGGGCATGCGTTTGTTTACGCCCGCGCAATTGACAAGCGTATCGATACGTCCGAACTCCTCAACCACTTCATCGATCATTTTTTGCCCCGCCTTGGTATCGGCCACATCGCAGGTTTTGGCAGTGACAACTCCGCCGGGCGGACAGATCGACCTGGCAGCTTCCTCCACGGTCTCGGTAACGCAACCGGAAATTATTACCTTGGCGCCACGCTCGACAAAACCTTTGGCAATCCGCAGGCCGATGCCACGGCTTGCGCCGGAGATCACTACCACTTGATCCTTAACGGAAAATAATTCATCTGTCATTGTGTGAATTCTCCAGTTAGGATCCGGCACACATAATCACTATTGCGCCGACAAACAAAATGGCGGTTGCCAGATGCACCCGCACCCGCAGTTTGCCGAACACGCCGCCTCGTCCAGCGTGAAAGAAATCTTGATAAAGCCGGCAAGATTATTGCACTCATTCATCCAGCTAATCTTATATGATCTGTTATATTGCATAATAGCAATCCCAGTTCGCATGTCAATTGACGGGGCACGTTAATGTTTAGTAATTTGTCGTAATTAGAGGGCTTTTTCAATAAACCGTCCATCACACGGCAGATTGACAACTTTCGGTTCGTGCGCTAAGCTCATGGCTTGATTCGATTTCCAACCAGCCAATCGTTAAGAAAGGAATAGAAATGCCAGAGCGAGTTTTGAACGTTGGCCTTATTGGTGGAGGGGGCGGAGCGTTTATCGTGAACCCTCACCAGAAGGCGATACATTTTGACGGAACGCGGCGGGTAACTTGTGCGGCGTTGCATCAGGATCCCGAAATCGCCATGAGCGAGGCGGAAGCCTGGGCCTATCCCATCAAGGGCTACACCAACTATGACGAAATGATTGAAGAGCAGGCCAAACTGCCCGTGGGCGAGCGCATCGATTATGCCGTAGTCGTGACGCCTAACTTCGTACACTTCGATCCGGCCATCAAGCTCATAAATGCCGGTATCCCCGTCTTTTGCGAAAAACCGCTGACGGTGACTGCCGCCCAGGCCGAGGAACTGGCCACTGCGGTGGAGGCCAAAAAGTTGCCCTTCGGTATTGCCCACACGTACCTGGGTCACTGGTCGAGTTG
>JAFGTN010000908.1 GCA_016934075.1 Pirellulales bacterium | reverse complement strand
ACCCTATAACGAAACCGACCGTTGCGCCAAGGCTGCAATGACCGGAATCCTCGGTCGCATGGCCTCCGAGTCGGGCAAAAACATCACCTGGGACGACGCCATGGCCTCGAACCTGGAACTGGCTCCCGGCCTCGACAAGTTCACCATGGACAGCCCCGCCCCTGTTCAACCCGACAAAGATGGCAACTATCCAATCGCCATGCCTGGATTCACTAAAGTGCTGTAAGTAGGGAATATCGGAAAACAGCAGTAGCCGGAGTACGCAAGAATTCGGACCTTGCCAAGGTTTCACGTCAAATAATCCGAATTCTTGCGCGCTCCGGCTACTGCGGTTCCAAGTTCGTCGAAAAAAGTGTAAAAAGTACGTTTAGGAGCATTGAATATACAACACTTTTTCCCGAACTTGGAATCACCGAATGAATGTAATGGTTGCCGGCGGCGCCGGATATATCGGCTCGCACGCCGCCAAACTGCTGGCCGACGCCGGTCACGAAGTCGTGGTAGTAGACAACCTCTTCCGCGGACACCGCCGGGCCGTCGATTCCCGTTCGACCTTTTACGAACTCGATCTGGCGGATCACAAGGGCCTGACTGAAGTACTGAGCAAGCACGAGATCGAATGCGTGATGCATTTCGCCGCCCTGGCCGAGGTGGGCGAGTCGGTTCGCGAACCGCTCAGCTATTACGAAAACAATACTGCCGGAACCGTTACACTCTTGCAGGCCATGGAAGCCGCCGGCACCCGTCGCATGGTATTCAGTTCCACCTGTGCAACTTACGGCGAACCGGAAATCACCCCCATCACCGAAAGTGAAAAACAATCTCCTATTAATCCTTACGGCTGGTCGAAATGGTGCGTGGAACGCGTTTTGAAAGACTACACCGCGGCCAAGCCCGACTTCGCATTCGTGGCATTGCGATATTTCAATGTGGCCGGTTGCGCCGCCGACGGCACCTTAGGCGAAGACCACAGGCCCGAAACGCACCTCATACCCCTCGTGTTGCACTCGGCTCTGGGCCTGCGCGACAAGCTTACGATCTTCGGCACCGACTACCCGACTCCCGACGGCACTTGCATCCGCGACTATGTCCACGTGGAAGACCTCTGCCAGGCACATATTCTGGCCATGCAAGCACTGGAGCCGGGTGATACCCGCTTCTATAACCTGGGCATCGGTTGCGGCTATTCGGTCAGCGAAGTCTTCGATGCCGGGCGACGAGTCACGGGCCGCGACATTCCAGTCGAATACGGCGACCGCCGGCCTGGCGATCCAGCCATACTGTTTTCTGACGCGAGTAAACTCCGTAACGACCTGGCCTGGGAGCCCCACTACACAGAAATCGATGAGATCGTGGAAACCGCCTGGCGATGGTTCAAAGATCATCCCAACGGATATGGCGTTTAAGATCAGCAGAAGTCAGGGGTGCATCAACCCCCTCTTCTCCTGGAATCAATGTCGAAAGATTTTGTTAGTTTGCAAAAGTCCAGATTGAAATGAAGAACATCAATGCCGGAAGATAATTGAAATGCATCGCATTGTCTTAATCATGATTGTAACCGTGTTGTCGGTTGCATGCTGGACTCCATGTCAGGCTGGGGATGATGTCTCACCTCTGGACATCAAGTTTAGAAGACAGGCCGTTCGCAGACTCGTGTTCGATCGCGAGCAAGCAATCCCCTTGTCGATGCTGAAACCAAGTGAGATCGTTGACCTGGATGTTGAGCACCCCGCAATTCGAGTGTCCGGCGAGGCAACTGCCTACCGGATGAGCCGGGGCACACTGACGGCCTTGGCGGAAAATCCATCGGAATCGGCACTGTGGGTGGGCGGGTTCAATCCTTTCGCAACGTACGACGTGTTATTCGAGGACAGCAATGGCAATTCAGTGGAAGCCGGAGTTGAATTCGCGACATCCGACAATCAAAACCGCCTGGTTATTCTCGCCGGTTTCAATCAAAACGAATGCACGACTCTTCGCTGGCGGGTGGTCGTTGCCGGCGAGGAGAAGCGGAACGAGTTTATTCCTCTCAAGAAATCCGTGAAAGGTCCATTCGTGTTCCGCGTGCAAGTGTTGGGTACGGGGCTCAATGTCTTTGTGGAACAAAACGGTGTGAACCGTGTTGTTGCTACCCGTGATTTTTCTGAGATGATCGACCTGCGCAGAAAGAAGTATATTCAATCGTTCGAATTTTGTTTGCTGACGAAACTGAGTGCCGGTGAGTCAGTCGTCGTCAAGGAGGCGGGGGCATTCCTGACGACGGGAGCCGGTCAGGCTGATATTTGTGCCATGACTTATGAGGATGGATCTCCGCTTCTGGATCAAGGCCGACTTTGGTTTACCATGTCGGTTCGCGGCCGGCATCTTCCCCATCCTCTCCAGGGGATCTTCAGCATGAATCCGTCGGTCTTCGACGTGCGGCTGGATGGACTCGTCGTTTTTGACAGAGATGATGGTTTGCTGCGCAACGAAATCGCCTCCCATATCTTCTATGATCGAAAGGCTAAGGAGTGGCGAGGGTTAACCGTTGGCTTTTCCGCCTATGGCGACCCCGACAAAACCGTCCCGAAACAGTTATGGGCAGTTTCGTCAAAGCTCGATCCCCGGTTTGGTTTTTCGGTTATGAAAGCGAAACCGGTCATCATGCCCAACTCATCGGAAGACCCGCACATCATTTACGATGAAGCGGTAAAGAAATGGCGTGTTCTGGCCTGTTCAAAAGGAGACGCCGGTTTCCCCGCCGCCCTCTATGAAGCCGATCAGTGGAACGGACCCTATAAGCTTATTGCAGGTCCCGCCAAAGTGAACGGGACAGGATGCCTACTTCAGAAATTCGGGTCAAAGTACTACGCCCTGTTCGGCAGCGCCGATCGCAAGTTCTATGTCTACTCGTACCCTGAACTCGAAGAACTCGGCGAATTGAATATGTTCAGGCCGCCATGGAACGAGAAGACCAATACGCGTTGCTGGCCTAATGTGATCCCTCTTCCTGACGGGTATCCGGCTCCGTACGTGGCGCTCTCCATGGATCGTGCCAATTACCCCGGGCTTAAAGGGTGGACTTATGGCGCACTCTATCTCTACCACGGATATCCAAACGCGGACGACCAGGATGCTCCGAAAAAATAGGATCTGGTGCGTATCGGCCTACCCCTCTTTCAAATCCCGCCCCAACATTTCCACCGCCAGCTTCCTTTTTTCGTCCCCGGCCAGGTAAAGTGTTTGCGTGGGAAACGCGAACTCGATTCCGGCCGCTTCGAATTCTTCGAAAATTCGTAAGTTCAGGCGTTGGGCATGTTCCATGTAGTCCCAATAGGCCGGCGGCACGAACCAGTACATGACCATGATATTAAGACTGTCGGCTCGCATATCATCGAAGTAGATCCGTGGCGGGAATTCGTCCTCGCCGACGCTTTGATGGATGGGCTCGCGAATGCCGTCCTCTTCTAGGATCCGCCCGATGATCTGCAATGCTTCTTCGATTTTCGCCTTGGGGGTATCGTAGGTGATTCCGATTTCCATTTTGCGGCGTATGAACGGCCGCCGGCCCACGTTTTCGACCGAGCCGTTTACGATCGATGAGTTTGGTATCGTGACCAGATGTCCGGTGCCCGTTCGCAAAGTGGTCGAGCGGAACCCGACCTCTTCTATAACGCCGTCGTGCCCGCTATAGATAATCCTTTCGCCCACGCGAAACGGCCTGTCGATCAAAATTGTGATCGAGCCGAAAAGGTTTTTGAGCGAATCCTGCGCGGCCAATGAAACGGCCAGCCCGGCGATCCCCAGACCGGCCAGCCAGGCACGTACTTCATAGCCGAATACAGCGCTGGCGATAAACAGCACGGCGATCACAACCACAAAAATTCGCAGTGTTTTACGGATGGGACCGATCAGTTGCGAATCGATTTGTATTTCCGTGGAATTTCCGATGCGGTTGAGCCCCACTTCGACCACACCCACAAGCTTGTATACATACCAAAACGCGGCAATCGAATACAGCATCTGCAAAAACATCATTGTGCCGGACGCCGTGCCGTTCATGGCCGCCAGTCCCACGTGCAGTCCCAGAGTGAAGATTGCAAGAAAGGCGGGCGACGCCAGATCTGCTGGTATGTGTGCCCGCCCCGCCCAGCCCCGACTTTCCAGTTTCCGGCCTATCGCTTTCAGTATCAGGGAAACAACTCTTCCCAGCAAAAAACCGACAAAAACGACCGAAACAAAAAAGAACCACCTCTCCACAGAGTTGTTGACGATAAAGCCTACAAGCCCTGTTCGTTCGCTTGAGTCGCCATGAAAAATATTTGCAAAACCAAGTTTGTTGGAAACCTCTTCCTGGTCTTTGGTATCTACTTTGCCATTGGTTGTCGCCGTAAGATCGCTCGAGCCCTTTTGCGATGGGAATATCTCTTTGAAAAAGTCCTTGGCTCCAGACGGATTGACGATCATCATCACACCGGCCACCACGAACCATATGATAACTATTACAGTAAAAGTATTAGAGAAAAGCCTACGAATCATTTTAGAACACCCTCCATAATTGTTCTTATTGGACTTTTGCAAAATTGCGAGTCAAGGGCACTTAGATATAAATTGGCGGCGCAGCCGGCAAATTATATCTAAATGCCGAAGAAATGTTAACTTGTTATCTGACAATGAATTAGTGTCAGTCAAGACTATGTAAAAGAAACCTTCGCTTCGCAAAGCTTTCTTTTACATGTGCCCTTGACTCGCAATTTT
>JAFGTN010000907.1 GCA_016934075.1 Pirellulales bacterium | reverse complement strand
AATCAAGAAGTCGAACAGAGAAGAGGAACCCGTATTACCAAGGGCTCCAAGAGACTTCATTTCACCCATGGATTCTGCGGAGGAGCCGCTATTATTAGGGCTTATTGACTCGCCCGCACCGGTCATCGATACTGAAAAACGACCTTACAGATCAGGAGCTCACCGAGCAAATAAGGAATTTCCCCATGCAACCAGATCATCCTGGCCCTGCTGCCCGCCCATCTCATCTACCAGGCGATTTACTACACATATTAACTACACTCATACTTACCACAGCCGTCTTATGTATGTCATTAGCACCTGTGAAATCAGGAGAAATACAGAAAAAACGCAGTGCACCTAATGTTGTACTAATACTTGCCGATGATATGGGATACTCCGACCTCGGGTGTTTCGGCGGCGAAATCAATACGCCGAACCTTGACGGCCTTGCGAAAAACGGGATCCGCTTTACTCAGTTTTATAACGGCGCACGGTGCTGTCCGACTCGGGCATCGTTGATGACCGGGCTGTATCCTCATGAAGCCGGCATGGGACGTATGACCGGCGATGATCTTGGCATTCCGGGATACCGGGGAGGGATCACCAAGGAAACGGTCACGATTGCGGAAGTTTTACGCGACGCCGGATATCGGACGGCCATGGTCGGAAAGTGGCATGCCGGTTCGCGACCGAAAGAGTGGCCCGAAAACCGGGGTTTCGATAGGTTCCACGGTATTCACCATTGGGTGGACTCCTATTGGAAGGTATTGCCGCTCTGTGAGGTTTATGAGAATGGAAAGATTGATATTCCCGCCACCGAAGATCCGCCGAACCGGCTTCATCCCGATAAGGAATGGTATACGACCGACGTGTTTACCGATTGGGCACTGGAATACATCGATGAGGCTTCCAAGTCCGACAAGCCGCTGTTCCTTTATGTTGCTTACAACTCGCCCCACTTCCCGCTCGAAGCGCCGGATGAAGATATCGCGCGATACCGGAATCGGTATGCGGAAGGCTGGGCGCCGATTCGTCGCGAGAGACTGAAACGGATGAAGCAGCTCGGTATTGTGCCCAAAAACACGAAGCTCTCGCGGCAGATCGGGCCGACGTGGGCTTCGCTCGGTGAGCAACAGCGAAAGGAGCTGGTCTTTCGCCGGGCTATTTACGCCGCGCAGATCGACCGCATGGATCAAAATATCGGTCGCATCGTGGATCGGCTACGGCAGAACCGAATGCTGGATAATACCCTGATCCTTTTCTTGTCCGACAATGGATGTTCCGCGGAAATCGGCATGTTCGGTCTTAATTTTGACAAGTACCGGATCGACAATTTCGACCAATGGCGCAAAGCCTCGGGATGGAGCGTCAGTCAGGGTGAAGCTTGGGCCAATGCGAGCAATACGCCTTTTAAAAAATATAAAAAATGGGCACATGAAGGTGGAATGCGGACTCCGCTGATTGCTCACTGGCCGAAGGGAATAAAGAAAACCGGGCAGCTTTCGCACGAGCCGGGCCATATCGTGGATGTTATGGCAAGCTGCGTCGATCTGGCCGAAACCGAATATCCATCTGAATACAACGGTCATGTAATCAAGCCGATGAAAGGCTTGTCACTGGTCCCGCTTCTGCGTGGCGAACCGCGCGAGTCGCATAAGGCGATCTATTGTGAACATTTCCTGCACGCATCGGTTCGAATGGGGCAGTGGAAGTTGGTGACAGTCGATTTTACCAAACCGAAACGCTGGGAACTCTATAACATCGAAAAAGATCCTAGTGAAGTTAACAATCTTGCCGCAAGCAATCCCCAGCGGGTTGCCGCCATGAAGGCTTCGTTTGAAGCATGGGCCAAGGAGGCCAATGTTGTAAAGGTTCTGAAAAAAAAGCAGTGAGCGTTCACGAGGGTGCGCGGGACGATCACGGCCGACCATACTAGAAGCGGTTTCATAACTATCCAGGTATCCACTTGCATACGCCATCTTGTGGTCAATCCTAAGGATCACCACAAGATATGCAAAACTAAGAAGTTATGAAATGGGTTGTAAAAAACATTCCGTTGCCCTGCCGCCGTGGCGTTCCGGCAGGTGCAACTTGGCCAAGAACGCCTTGAACGGTTACCAGTTACGAAATGTGTGTAACGCGAGTGAGGACACTATGATACACGGACCGAAAACAGACAAGACGATCCTCGCATACATGTCGATGCTTTTCATGATTACAAGGGGGAGAATGTGTCGATATCCGTTGCGGGACCATTTTGCGCAGCGGGCGTGTGCTGCTGCCAGCTCATTGGAAAGACAAAAGCGTAAACTATGTCGGTGTTTTGGAGCCAAACAATGATTTCACATCATTCGTGCGTTATGGCAAGATTGCAGCAGAAGGTATCTTGCTATTCGAGAACACCATTGCCAACCTATCCGACGGAAAGCTGGCCATGCTTATTCGGGGCGAAGGCAAAGAGAATGTTTGCTTGTGGCGAGCAGATTCCCGAGATGGAGGAAAAACCTGGTCTGAGCCATACGTGACAGATATTCCCAATCCGGGCAGCAAGCCGCGAATCATCAATCTACCGGACGGAAGAATTGTGTTGTTCCACAACCCCAACAGGAAAGACTATTCAGACCCGAACGTTAACAGGAATCATCATCGTTGGCGAATGGCATCCATTGCCGTCTGCGGATGACCATCTCGAAGAGTTCGCCGATGAGTTACCGTGCCGATGCCGATTCTCACACCATGTCTCGCTGGAAGATCCCGTTATGAAGGTCTTCGCCGGTGAGTGGGTACAGAATGTCCTCGCCAAACTCGGGATGACTGAAGACGAATCCATCGAGAGCCAAATGGTATCTCGTCGCATCAGGCAGGCACAGCAGAAGATCGAAAGGAAAGCATTTGGGAGCTTAGACGCGGAATCAGCCGCCCAGTGGCTACAGAAGAATTGCCCAGAATTGGGGAACAAGTGATTCGAATCACCTTGTAGATCCAGCTTTCACAAGCTGATCCTTTTTCGGGAGCCACCCGCCATGTTAGCTTGATTCTCCAGTTTCTAATGCTACAATCAGTGCTGACGACAATAATCTATTTTCCTATCAGTTGATAGGAAAGTGACTTCGGGAAAATATCCATTCATAATTTTAAGATACGGAGCGAATAATTCACATGAGAACATTTCTCGCAACTTTAATCATCATCCTGACTACCGGCTCTGTCTATGCTAAGGAGTTTGACGCATCGACCACCGGCCCTGACGAAAAACCCGGTTCCAAATCAACGACCGCCAAGACTATATCGGATCTTGCCGGTTTGCAAAAGGATTTTCTGACCTGGAAATTCGGGATGTTCATCCACTTCAACGTCGCCACATTCAATGAGCGGGAATGGGCCAACGGATACGAAAATCCGGCGAGCTTCGCTCCAAACAAGCTCGACTGCGACCAGTGGGTGGATGCCGCCGCCGCGGCCGGCATGAAATACGCCGTGCTGACGGTCAAACATACCGGCGGTTGGTGCCTGTGGGACAGCAAGTACACTGGATCCCATGACATAACTGCGCTGACCAACTATCAAGACGGCAAAGGCGACATCGTGCGTGAGTTTGTCGATGCCTGCCGCAAGCGGGGAATCAAGGTGGGGTTGTACTATTGTTTCCCCGGGAACTATACGGGACGGAATGGTAACCCTAAACTCCAAAAGGGACAGGAGGATTTACACGGCTTGCCTCCTGAAGCCAAAGGAGACTACACCGGATTTATGAAGAAGCAGTTAAGCGAGTTGCTGACCCGATACGGGCAGATCGATCTGCTGTGGATCGATCAGTACCGCAATCCCTACACGCGTAACGACTGGCGAAACATCAAGCGGCACGTCAAATCCCACCAGCCCAATTGCATTGTCATAGCGAACAACAGCCTCGATTTTCAGGAAACCGACATTCACGGTTATGAGTATCCCTATCAGAAAATCAAATCACCGGAAAAAGCCCTGCCTCCCGAGGATAACAAACATCCGGCCGAAGTCTGCGACATACTCGGTCCCAGTTGGTTCTGGAATACCAGGGAGAACGAGGCGAATCTGAAAACCGCCAAAGACGTTGTAGCTATACTGAAATTATGCAATAGCCGGCGGACCAATTATCTGCTCAATGTTGCGCCCGATAAGTCGGGACTGATACCGGTCTATTCAGTCGAGCGGATGCGGATGATAGGAAAGTTGCTCCGGGAAAATTCCTCCGAATAATTTTGTTTCTTCAAGGACACCTTTGATAATTTATTTTTTGCAAAATCGAATTCGCTAAGATTTAGCCAGGGAGATATGGTATGCATAACCGGCACGTTTTTTTGTTCTGGGCAGGATTATCGATCACTTTGTGTTTATTCGGTGACAGCTTCGGTGCACCCGGCCCTAATCCGAAAAAACCTAATATTCTCTGGATTATTGTAGAGGATATGTCCTGTGATTTTGGTTATCAAAGACAGAATCTGGTTAGTACACCGAATGTGGACTGGCTTGCCCGCGAAGGACAGGTTTTCACAAATGCTTATGTCACGGCCCCGGTTTGTTCTCCGTGCCGTTCGGCGTTGATTACGGGAATGTATCAAACGGCGATCGGCGCGCACAACCATCGTACTTCGCGTGGTACCGTCAAGTATCGACTTCCTTCGAAAATAAAGCTCATTCCCGAATTATTTCAAGAGGCCGGTTATTATACCTGCAACTGCGGCAATTCTCGCAAAAAAGGAGTCGACTTCAAGAGATACGGCAAAACAGACTACAATTTCGAATTTGACATGAAGTCCATCTATGACGGACCCGATTGGTCCGGTCGTCAAAAAGACCAACCTTTTTTCGCCCAGGTTCAGCTTCGCGGGGGAAAATTGAGAAACGTTCCCAGATGGTATGAGGAGATTAAGGCCGGATTGGAAAATCTGGTCACAGTCGACCAAGTTACGCTGCCGCCGTACTATCCGGACGATCCGGCGTTTCGAGAAGACTGGGCCCAATACCTGAACACGGTGCAATACACGGACAAGGAAGTTGGAATCATTCTGGATCGCCTTAAGAGCGATGGGTTACTGGACAATACGATCATCTTTTTCATCACCGATCATGGCATCAGCCAGGCCCGTGGCAAACAATTTTTGTATGATGAGGGAGCTAAAATTCCGTTTATTGTATGGTTTCCGAAGCACATAAAAGCCGGAACCGTCCGAGATGAATTGATCGTTCATATAGATATGGCCGCGACGTCTCTTTATTTTGCCGGGATTGATATTCCCGACTACATGCAGGGGCGTTCGTTATTCGGCCCCCAGGCCAAGCCTCGGGAGTATATCGTATGTGCCAGAGACCGCTGCGATGAAACGGTAGACCGTATTCGCAGCGTTCGCAAGGGTAACTTCAAGTATATCCGCAACTTTTATCCCAAACGTCCGTATCTACAACCCTGTGCCTATAAAGACCATAAACCATTTATTGGTAGATTGCGGCAGCTTCATGCCGAGAACAAGCTCAATGAAGTTCAGTCGCTTCATCTGTCCAAGACGCGCCCCGAAGAGGAATTATATGATCTTGGCAGTGACCGCTGGGAAGTTCATAACCTCGCGGACAAACCGGAATACCGCCAAAAGCTCAGAGAAATACGGTGTATCTTGGCGAACTGGATCCTCAAAAGCAATGACCAGGGACGATTCGATGAACCGGATGCTATGTATGACAGCGATATGAACGCTTATATTCAAGGGCAAAAAAAAGCAGGCCAAACGGCCTATGCCCAGGAAGTTGAACGGAATGTGAAGATAATGAAACAATGGAAGAGCGAAGGAAAGTAAGTATAATTTATCCCTCTGTAAAAGGAGCAAGTGACTCATGGCCGGATTAACTCGTCGATGCTTACTAAAAAGCGGTATCGCTTCGACCCTGTTTACCGTGGCCGGAACAAAGGCTTCCGGAAAAGTGGTTGGCGCAAACGATGCGATTCGTGTCGGTGTAGTGGGAATGGGGCGAGGACAACAGCATATAGCCGCAGTAGATAAGCTTGATGGCTTGCGTTTGGCCGCTCTGTGCGACGTCGATCCGGCCCGACTCGGTAAAGAAGTGGATAACACCAAACGCCGGGGCGGGAAAGTTCTCTCCTTAAACGATGTGCGCAAGCTCCTGGATCGCAATGATATCGACGCGATTACCGTGGCGACACCCAATCACTGGCACTCGCTGATGGGCATTTGGGCATGCCAGGCGGGCAAGGACGCGTACATCGAAAAACCCGTTTCGCATAATGTCTGGGAAGGGCGGCAATTGGTCAAGGCGGCACGGAAACACCAGCGCATTGTGCAGACGGGCACACAGGCCCGGGCAAACACGGATTTGAGCGATGCCCTCAAATGGTTGAAGGAGGGCAACCTTGGAAAGATCAAGTACGCCCGCGGAATGTGCTACAAGGGGCGCATGTCGATCGGCAAAGTCGGTAAGCAAGGTGGCGAGATCCCACCGGGTTTGGACTACGACCTTTGGAGCGGTCCGGCACCGCTCCAGCAACCACTTCGGCGTAAACAACTGCACTACGATTGGCACTGGATCTACGATTACGGCAACGGAGATCTGGGCAACCAAGGCGTCCACGAAGTGGATATCGCCAGATGGTTTCTGGGCTACGATCGGCTTCCCCCACGAGTAATGAGCATTGGCGGCCGCTTCGGTTATGAAGACGACGGTCAGACTCCAAATACCCAAAGCGTTTTCTTCGATTATGACGGCCCGCCGATCATCTTCGACGTTCGCGGATTGCCTAAATCCAAAGAGTTTCAATCCGATATGCGGAAGTGGTTGACAAATATGCCGGGCGAACCCGGTTTCAAAGGTGGAGCAACCATTGGCGTGATAGTCGTCTGCGAAGGCGGGCGGCTGATTATCGAAGATGGCGGCTTCCAGTTGTTTGCGGCGGACCCCGACGGCAAAATCATCCGTCGATTTGAAACCACGCACGAACGGTTCGGCAAGGGTTGGGCAAAGGGAACTCTTCTGAATTTTTCGAATTGGGCCCAGGCCATGCGCACCCGCAAGCCCGGCCAACTGACCGCGGATATTCTCGAGGGCCACATTTCCAGCTCGCTATGCCATGTTGGTATGATCTCGCACCGGTTAGGGCAAACCAAGCCCACTGCCTCGATTCTCGAGCGAATCAAGGACGACTCGCTATTCCAAGAGCGTTTCGAATCCTTCAAGGACCATCTAGGACGAAACGGTGTCGATCTGTCAAAGGTTCACGCAACACTCGGGCCGGGATTGAAGATAAATCCGGCAGCCGAGCGCTTCCTTGAAAATAATACTGCCAACACGATGCTCTCACACCCATACCGAACCGGATTCGAGGTTCCGGAAAAAGTGTGATGGAGAGAACATTGACATGCAAAAACCATGTCGATATAAATAGTATTGCGCTCTTTCTTCGCATCGGTCACAACCGGACATTATTGCAGGGAGATCAAGTCATGCCGAAGCGCATACTTCCCGTTCTTGTAGGCGCCCTGGTGGTCGCCGGGCTGCTCTTTGCCAGCCAGTGGCGCAAGGAACCGATGAAGGTCTCGGGATTCATCGAAGCCCATGAAATCAGGCTCGGATCCCGCGTTGGCGGGCGCGTCGCGAAGGTGCTCGTCGAGGAGGGCGACGCCGTCAAGGCCGGCCAGGTTCTCGTCGAGCTCGAACCGTTCGACCTCCTGGATCGCGAAGCCGAAGCCCTCGCTAACCTGGCCGCATACCAGTCGGATTATGCCAAGTTGTCTTCCGGTTTTCGTCTGGAGGAAATCGACCAGGCTAAGGCCCGCGTCAACCAGCTTGAAGCCGAGCAGCAACTGCTGGAAAAGGGACCACGCCGGGCCGAAATCGAAGCAGCACGAGCACATATGGAGGTGGCCAAGGCCAGCGTAACACTTGCCCAGCGGATCCACGATAGAAATGAAAAACTTCGCATCGGTAATACCATCTCGGCGGAAGAGATGGACCAGGCCGTCGAAGCACTGAATGTCGCCAAAGGCATACTTCTGGCCCGTACTAAAGAACTCCAGGTGCTCGAAGAGGGAAGTCGCCAAGAAGATATTGACGCCGCGGCCGCTAAACTCGCAGAAGCCAAGGCCGCACTTGCATTACTCAAGAAGGGTTATCGGGACGAAGAAGTCGCCCAGGCTAAAGCGAAGGTCGATGTCGCCAAGGCTGCTCTGGCAGCCATCCTCGCTCAGAAAACCGAGCTCAAGATTGTCGCACCCATGGATGGTGTCATCGAATCGCTCGAACTGCAGCCGGGCGACCTCACAACGGCCGGGGGGCCGGTGATGTCGATGATGGAGACGGGCGAGATGTGGGTAAGGGCATACTTGCCCGAACGCCTGCACCTGAAACTGGGCCAAATCGTGCCGGTTACCGTCGACGTCTTTCCCGACGAGTTGACAGGCGAGGTGACGTTCATTTCCCGCCAGGCCGAATTCACTCCCAGCAACGTCCAGACTCCCGAAGAACGCTCGAAGCAGGTTTTCCGCATCAAGGTCACCCTCCGCGACGGTCTCGACCGGGTACGGCCGGGCATGTCGGCCGACGTGTGGCTCAAACCACGAGACGATCGCACATGAGCCGACCGGTTATCGAATCTCAAGGACTCACGCGCCGATTCGGCGATCTGACCGCTGTCGAGGACGTCTCGTTCCGGGTCGGGAAGGGTGAAATCTTTGGTCTTCTCGGTCCAAACGGCAGCGGGAAGTCGACAATCATCCGCATGCTCTGCGGTGTGCTCCCTCCCTCGGAAGGCGACGCCCAAGTGCTCGGGTTCGATGTACGCAGCGACGCTGAACAAATCAAACGCCGCATCGGCTATATGTCTCAGAAGTTCAGCCTCTATCCCGATCTCTCCGTCCGCGAGAACCTTGAGTTCTACGGCCGTATTTACGGACTGGATTCCCAGCGGCTCGAGCAACGGATCACCGAAGTTCTGGACCTCATGTCGCTCGCGGATCGAGTCGACCAACTGGCCATGAACCTATCGGGCGGTTGGAAGCAGCGACTCGCGCTCGGTTGCGCCCTGATCCACGAACCCGAAGTCATGTTTCTCGACGAACCGACCGCCGGAATCGATCCCGTGGCGCGGCGACAGCTATGGGACTTGCTGTTCGAACTCTCGGGCAGAGGCATCACTTTGTTCGTCACCACGCACTACATGGACGAGGCCGAGCGGTGCAGCAGCGTCGGCTACATCTACCTCTCCAAACTGCTTGTACTCGGCGACACTAACGATCTGAAGGGGCTTCCCGAAGTCACTCCCCAGGGTACGCGGCGTTTCGAATTAATCTTACCTTCACCGGCCGCGCAGCTTGTACGCTTGCGCTCGATGGACGGCGTGCTGGACGCAACCCTGTTTGGCGACACGATCCACGCGCTCGTTTCCGACAATTGGAGCGAAACGTCGCTCATCGAGCAACTGGAGATGGAACCGAGCGAAGTAGAAATCCGGCCCATTGCCCCGACATTGGAAGATGTGTTCGTGACGCTAACGGGCGCAGCCGACCAGCGTCACCAGGCCGGCGAATCTTCCGGGCCGACACTCCGGCTTGACGAGGATGAGCCGGACGGCGCCGAACCCCACGAGGAACCCCACGCGCCGGACGCCGGCCCGCCGTCGCCCAAGTCGAAACTGAATGGACGGGCCACGGACGGATTTACCGCCATATGCTTCAAGGAGTTCTCACATATTCGCCGGCAACCGGCAACGCTCTTTTTTCTGCTGATTGTGCCCGTCATACAGACCTTGATCTTCGGCTACGCGATTGAAACGCAAATCGAGAATATCCCTACGGTCGTATACGATCTCGACGGCCGGCGCTACTCGCACCACCTGGTCGATGCGTTCGTGAACACGCGAAAATTCGATGTCGTCAGACAAGCTTTCGACGAGGAGTCGTTTCGTCGCGCCATGACTTCGGGTGAATGCAAGGTGGGCGTGATGATCCCGCCCGACTACAGCGACCGCATAGTGCGCGGCGAGCAAGTGGCCGTGCAGGTGCTGATTGACGGGAGCGATTCGCAAGTGGCCACAACCGCGCTCAATGCGGCCAACTTGCTGGGAACACAATTATCTATCGGTATTGCCCGCTCGTCGGCCGAAGCAGCCCAAAGCGGGCCGTCGCGAGATCCGACGGGCAAGCCGGCCCTGCCCATCGAGATGCGCCCCCGGCTGCTCTATAATCCCGACCTCGAAAGCTCCCACTTCTTCGTTCCCGGCCTGGTGGGCATCATCCTGCAGTTGGTCACCCTTTTCCTGACTTCGTTCGCCATCGTGCGCGAACGCGAGATGGGAACGCTTGAACAGTTGTTTGTAACCCCTGTCGGCCGCGCGGGTCTGATGCTCGGAAAGCTGACGCCTTACGCCATGCTGGGCTTCGTCGAAACGTTGATCGTCCTGACTGTGATGGTTTACGTCTTCGGCGTGCCGATCCACGGCTCGATTCCGCTTCTGTTGGCTCTTTCCATCCTGTTTCTGATCTGCTCGCTAGGGCTTGGGCTGCTGGTTTCGACGTTGGCCAAGACCCAGGTTGCCGCCTTGATGTTCGCTTTCATGATCATGTTGCCCTCGGTGTTGCTTTCCGGATTCATGTTCCCCCGCTCCGAAATGCCGCCGATCATCTACCTGATAACCTATGCCATACCCGTGACCTACTTCATCGAGATTCTTCGCGGCATCGTGCTTCGCGGCAGCGACTTCATCGATCTCATTCCGTCAGTCCTCGGTCTCACGATCTGCTGTATTGCGATCCTCAGCCTCAGCATCGCCCGATTCCGCAAGCAACTCGAATAGGCGACGCGAACAAAATAGCGGAACGGAATTTAGTGGGCAAAAATGGTATTGTCGTACTCCGCACGAAGGCAAGTTGACATCATTTTCAAGCTGTCATTGCTGTCCAACAGTATCGGTGGAGGCCTTCAGTCCGGGACCGCCCGCGGCCACGTAACCGTGGCTGGCTCCGGATGCTTCCGGGCTGACCCAGAATGCAAAGAGGGAACCATTACGTAAGGTAAAGCGGAATCGAACGGTTTTGCCCGACAAGGCAGACAGATCCTTCGCTCCTTTCCAGCGGACCTCGATTTGCGTTTTGTCGGCGCAGACAGGTTCGCAGTTGGCCTTTGAATAGGGTTCTATGACCGAACCTTGTTGGTCCAATATTTCCGCGCATAACTGCCCATTCTTTGCCGCCGCGTTGACAAAAAGATGTTTTCCCTTAAACGTCACGGGGCGCGAAGTTAACGTACCCTCGGTGTCGCCGGCGTCCATCGATGCAAATCCGTCACGCCGCAAAAAGCCGACACCCGTGGCGCCGTAGCGTCGCAGGAAACCGTCATCCTTGGCGCCGTCGGTGCCATAACCTTTGCCGGCGCGACCGCTGTAATAAAAATAGAGCTTGTCGCCGACGATCAGACAGCCTCCGCCCACCGACTGCACATTGCCCCAGTTCCAATCGCTC
This sequence comes from Pirellulales bacterium, assembly GCA_016934075.1. Lineage (GTDB taxonomy): Bacteria > Planctomycetota > Planctomycetia > Pirellulales > Thermoguttaceae > JAFGTN01. Next base: position 2,041 of record JAFGTN010000907.1, on the reverse strand, counting down.
GCGGTTTCGGAAACTGCCACGAACGGTTCACGTAGAGGGCGGTCCCAGTAGAACCCGTCACGGCTGAAGCCCAGGAAAATCTCGTTCTTCTTCGGTCGTCCGAGTTTCTCGTCCGTCTCACGCTGATGGATCGTAAACAAACCGAGCATCAAGCTCTCGTAGGCCACGGCATCCAGACAATAGTTGTCCGCCCGCCTGTTCTTCGTGCCCTCCATCGGTGGATCGAGACGGTCGGTGTGGAACCACAACAGCGAAGAAGTTTCGCCCGACCACGTGGGAGATGTCATTAGATCCTTCATCTCCCAATAGCGGCGGATGCGCGTTACTTTAGGGGCTTCGCTTCTTCGATCAGCCCCCTTGATACTGTAGCACCAGACCTTACGGAACGGGTTGTAGAAAGCTGTCGTGCGGTCGTAAGCGTGTCCGGCGCGACGAATCTGCTTGCTCCAATGGATTCCATCCGCGGAGAAGTGTTGTGCAAGCCCCCACTTGGGGATCTTCTCGAATCGAAACATTTTATAGCGCCGCTGCGGATCTTTTTCGTCCAGACCGAGCCAGACCGTGTTGGAGTCGCGATTGCCCCGATGCACGATGTTCGTGCCGGGCACCACATCTAATTCCGGCTTCTCCCAGTTCAGGCCGTCCTTGCTTGTGGCATAGCAGGTCGAGTACAACAGGCCACCCATGTACCACATTTTGAACAACTGATCCTGCGGATCGTACCACACACCGTCGCTGAAGGGCATGGCAAACGCCCCGTGTAATTCTTTCCCTCTCCCTGAGGATTCCCAAGGTTTGTCCGGCTTAAGGATCGGATTACCAGCGTACGGCTGCAACTTGTGGAACGCGCGCAGGAGCGTGGTCGATTCGATCAGGAAATCATCCACAAACAATTGCCGGCCGATGTCAATCGGAACCACCACCGGCGGCTTCTTGAGGTAGTGCGGCAGGACGGGATCGGTCTTGTCGGCTGTTTGAAACTGTTTGATCCGAGGCGGCCATGGATCAGGCAGCTCGATGCCGTTATAGAGGACTTCACCGGCCGATGCCAAACAGATTCCGAAAAATACAAACGCCGCCGATGTCACAGGAACGTGGAAATGCATAATGTCATCCTTTCAAGGCAAAGGTGGGGTTATCGTAGTTGCAGTATGTTGAACATAATATTTAATCTTGTTATTTTCATAAATCGATCCTGCCGGAAGTTTTGGAATCCCTGCTTTCGTTGTGGTGGGGTGGTCGATTCTTTGAAAGTCAATTGGTGGGAAACCGAAAAAAGCAGGAACTTTTTCCCGATGGAAAATAATCTGATCCTTTTTCGGGAGCCCGGATATTCTCCCAATTATCGCACGTTGTTGTGGGCAGATCAATGTCTCCAATTTTTACTGTGCTCATTTGAGGAATTAAAAGATTAGCAGCCCTTTTTGTTCACTCCAGTCCCTCACTGGCTGACAAGCAGCCAGTGGCACCCAACGCCGTCATGGTTTGCGAACATTGCGATAGGAACCGCTTGTCAGTTCGCGTAATATTTTCCGCGTGTTGGGTTTGTAGTTGTTGTAATCCACGCACTCCAGGCTGATTCCGTCCGCGCCCACTTCGTGGGCCATGCGAGTCAGAGCGGCGGCCACGTCGGCGTTGCTCTTTCCGGTGGCCTTTTCATAGGCGGGTAAGCCGCGATGCGAATAGTCGTATTGTTGTATCGGGCAAAGTACGCGGCAGCGACCATCGACATAATCCAACACTTCTCGATACATCTCGCGTGTGCTTTCAAGTGGTCGCTTGTCGTCCCATTCGACGTAATTGATCACCAGCGTGTCGACCAGTCCCTCGTCAACCCAAGCCCGCCAATCAACAGCCCGTGAGATCATGGGCCGATTTTGATCGTAGGGAGCAATAGACGGGATGCCCACGGCCAATTCCACCCGCGGTGCCCGCGCTTTCATGTGCTTGCGCAGCCGGCGCAAGTAGTTGGTCACATAGCCCGACACATGACGAGCCCAGGCCGGGTCGTTGTTTTTCGCGGGCGGCTGGGTGCCATGTT
>JAFGTN010000906.1 GCA_016934075.1 Pirellulales bacterium | reverse complement strand
CCGCGCGAGTTGGGCGTGGTCTGCCGCGCCGGCGGATTGCTTTTTCTGTTGACTATCGCGTTGACGTTCTACCGTCGCGATTTGTATGAGTCGAGGTTGGCACTGGGAATATTTCCGGTGCTGTGCGTGGTCGGCTTGACCGTGGCGCGGCGTATTCTATGGCGAGTGTTGCGATTCTTGCGCGGACGCGGCCTCAACCACGGACGAGCCCTCATCGTCGGCGCAGGCCGCACGGGCAGACTGGTCGCCAAGACCATGGCCGACAACCAGTGGACGGGCATCGAAGCAGTGGGCTTTGTCGACCGTCCCGGAAAAGTCAAACCAAACACGCTACCGCTGGTGGGCACTGTCGAAGAACTGCCGCGACTGGTCGAAGAGCACGATGTCGACCACGTGTTTGTCGCCCTGCCACTATCGAGATACGCCGAACTACCTAGTGTATACGCCGCCCTGTCCGACGTTTTCGCTGAAGTGCAACTCGTGCCCGACGTACCCAACCTGGCAGGCATGAAGCTGCGAATGTTACACGTCGACAATGTGGGGTTCTTGGAACTACGGCGCAATCCACATTGTGGATGGCCGTCGCTGATAAAGCGCGCGACCGATTTGGTTGTGGGCAGCGCGGCGCTCGTACTTCTATCGCCTCTGATGCTCTGCCTGGCCGTTGCCGTCAAGTTTTCCAGTCCGGGACCGGTGTTTTTCCGCCAATCGCGGGCCGGCCTGGGAGGCCGAAACTTCAATATGCTTAAGTTCCGCACCATGTACCTCGATGCTGAAAAAGAAACGGGACCGGTTTGGACCAAAGCCAACGATGCCCGCTGCACACGGCTGGGTCGCGTCATGCGCCGCTGGAGCATGGACGAACTACCGCAACTATTCAATGTACTCGCCGGCGACATGAGCCTGGTGGGTCCGCGCCCCGAACGAGCCGTATTCATCGAAAAGTTCCGCCGTCAATTGCCCGGCTACTGCCAGCGTCACCAGGTCCGTTGCGGTATGACCGGCTGGGCCCAGGTGAACGGCTGGCGAGGCAACACATCGTTACGACACCGGCTCCGCTGCGATCTCTACTACATCGCCAATTGGTCGCTATGGCTGGACGCCCAAATTATGCTGATGACAATCTGGAAGGGTATTCGCAACCCACATGCCTACTAGTACAGTGTCATCGCAAACCGTACGAAAGGGTGATATTCTCCACACTTAGGCTACATTTTGCACTGCAAAAGTCTTCCTATATTATGCACTACCCCTATTTGTGGTTATTTTCCTGATTTTTTATAAAAAAACAATTTGTGAGACTTGACTAGTAACCCACTTTTCTTGGACAATACAACTTGTGATGTGAATGATGCCACTGGCAGGGTTATCCGTCGCTTGGCTTACCATTTGATGGCTTCCCTCCATTTACCCACCTTGCAAGGGTTCATGCAGCGTCGGCACGATTTGAGAAGAGGCATTCGTGCTTGGTGACTGTCATGAAATCCATCCGTCTTGCTGATCAAGCAACGTCACATCTCAGCACAATGGGCCGCCTCACCCAACAGAATCAGTACAATTAAAATATACATTTAGTTGTATATATGATTGGGATCGATGATTTTTTTCACGTGATCCCGCGATAATTGAAAAAGTATTCCGACATAATATGGTTCGTTGGTCAATGTTCGGCGATTTTGTGCGAACTGGTTGACTGACCGGGAAGGCTTTCGAAATGAGGCACCAGACGTTGGGCACCCGGAAAACTGGGCCCCAAATACAGGGCAATAAAAAAAACAAGTGAACAGGAGGAGACCGATGATATTAAATAAAACATCTTCGGTAGAAGACTATCAGATCGCAAGCCGTTTCGACAGCTTGCGTAAAATCTTGAAAACCGAAGAGTATGCACAACATCTGGAAAAGCCTTTGGCATATTGGGCTCTGCCCACCGATCGACGTCTGCCGCTGGTGCTTTTAGGCCGAACGCTGGGCGATCTGCTCGAAATGCCATTCGTCGAACTGACGGCCACGCCGGGTATCGGACAGAAAAAAATCCGCTCCTTCGTGGGGCTGTTATCCCGCGCGGTAAACACGGATCCCAACGACTTAACGGTCGAAGATGTTAAATCCTCCGGCAATGGCTCGGTACAGTCTGAAAAAGAAAAGCTCGCGGAAAAATTCGACCCCTCCTCGGTATCGGAAGTTGTTTGGAGCAAGTGGCGCGCCACGGTCATCAAACACAACCTCGAGAACGAAACGCTGGGACGCTTGGCGCCTAATCTGCAAGGCATGACTCGCGTCAATTGGAACACCCGCTTGGGTGAATTCACGGACCATACCCTGGCCGAGATCAAAGCCCGAAAAACACACGGTGAAAAACGCATCCATGCCCTGCTGGAAGTCTTCCACGGCCTGCACAAACTGCTCTCCAATTTGGGAGAAGAAGACTACCTGGTGGTGCGAGTCAAACCGCACCGTATCGATGCCGTGCAACAATGGGTAGCACGGACATTGCAGTCCACAACAATACCCGACAAAACAGAGATTTTCGAAAAGTTCGTCAAACCTCTGCTCGAACAGTTGCACGTCGATGCCACCGAGCAAGTTGCCAATCTGGCCGATGATCGCGTGGGACTCTCGGGCCCGATTACAAGCGTCCGCGAAGTCGCCCGTCGCATGGACCTCACCCGAGCCAGGGTATATCAACTGCTTAATGAAATAAGCGATATCATGCAAATCCGCTGGCCCGGCGGGCGTCGTGAAGTCTACGAACTGCTGGCAAAGTTTGAAGCCGAAGCCAACGGCAAACAAGAGCAATTAGACCAGTTCCGTTCGACCGTGGAACTGATTTACCCCAATCATCGTCGCGGTGGCACGGAACCGCTGGAACGAGCAGAGTCGGCTGAAGGCAACACCGAGTCGATCGAGTCCGGCACCGATGTCCTGGGTGCATGAGGCGCGGGAACGTGCGCGGTCGCGGATCCGCTGCGACCGCGAAGTTGGGCCATGTGACGATAATGGCGACCGTGTAATCCGATCCCGCAAAGACCCAAAAATCGTCCTACAATCCGACCTGTCATGCTCGGACGAGGAAAAGCCCTAAACACATGCCAACAAATCGCAAAAGCGTGTATCGGCAGTGAGCCAAGCAAGCCTTGGCTGGGTGCCCAACGCCAAAACAGTCTCTCGGCCTGCAGGGTTTCTAGAACTACACCTTCATTGATCGTAATCGATTCATGCGCATACACGCGACTGTCAGGCTCGAAAACGCACTCCGATCCGGCATGCTGAAGCTTCATCGCCAAATCCACTGCCGAGTATGCCGCGCCCGTCTCGCCACAAAAACGGTCGACCAAATCCAATGCCGATTTGCGATAGAATCCCGCCAACATATCGGGGCCTAGTGTCGAGCGGGCCTGATGTGGGATCCCGGCAAGCTGACTGCCCTGCGCCGTACGCCGGAAAGATCCACCGCGGCAATATTCCAAACCGGCCGAAACAACCCGGTGGGGATCGTCCCTCCGAAGTATCAGCGGCGCCACGGCAGACACCCGCCGGTCTTCGAAATGGGCCAAAGCCGCTTCCGTCCAACCGGGGCTGACCTCGGTACCCGGCGTAAGTACATGTACGATTTGACCCTCGGCCGCGTCGATTCCTCTGTTGAGACACTCGACCGGACTACAGCCTATAGGCGTATAGACAAAACGCACCTCGTCTTTTAAATCGTAAGGATCCGCGTAGACTTCATTTAATACTACCACGATCTGGCAGTTATCAGGTCTGTTCTCCAAAACAGAGACCAGACTGTCTTCCATCCGTTGGACGCTTCCCGTCAGAGGTATGATGATCGAGAGCCGTTGCACGAGATTTCCTCTGTAAATTGGCCTTCTGTGACAATTGGCCAGTTTTTATCCGACGTCCGTTTATTTCGGTCTTTACGGAAAGGGAAGTTTATTGGAATCGGACGTTTAACACGTGTAGTGAAGAACTACCTGATGCCGGGGCGTTAAAGATTCGCCAGACTACCTTGATTGCCATGCTTTTGCTTGCTTGATGCGGGCCGTAGGCTGTATAAGCCCGGTCTGAGGCCGGGTCATTACCCGACCTCTTCTTTCTAACGGATTCTCAACATTCCTTCGTAATCCCAGGTTGCGGCGCCGGGTAAATCCCATCGGGCCCCGCTTTGATAGGTGCCGGAGTATCGAAGGTCAAATTGTCGATGTCCTTGACGAACTGGAACTCCGACTTGAGAGCCTGGTCCCAGGAAATCTCCTGCCCGGTGTGAGCTGCCATGCGCCCCATCAGACACGCTATGGCCGACTCGCCGGCACGGCCCGATTCATTATGCGGTTTGTCCTGGCGGATGGCGTCCAGCAGCACCTGCCACTCGGCATGGTAGGGATTGTCATCATTCCGCCCAAATTGCCAAACCAGATTATCCTTGACCATGTTGTGGCCCTTGAAAATTTGCGGTTTCGGCTGTGCCAGTGTGGACATAATTACGGCCGATCCCTTTGAGCCCTGGGCGAAATCGGAATATGTGTTCCAACATTTGTTCATGTGCCGCGAGAAGGCGAACAGTATCGCGCCGTCGGCGAAGGTATATTCGACCGTGTAGTGATCGAAAAGATTGCCGGCTTCCTCGAAACAGCGGCCTCCCATGGCCCGGGCGGAAACCGGCCAGGCGCCCTTGGCCCAACAGGCCACGTCGATATTGTGACAATGCCAGTCGATAAAGAATCCCGAACACGTCCAATTGAAGAAGGGCGAACAGCGGAGTTGGAAGGCTATTTCATTTTCGCCGGCGGGTCGCTTGGGGCCATAGACGGGACCGTGCACGCGATAAATCCGCAGCGTGTGCACATCGCCGATGGCTCCTTCGTGAATGCGTCCGATGACTTCCTGTCGCGCCTTGGAATGCCGCCACATGAATCCCACGCCGACTTTGAGTCCCTTTTTCTCGGAAAGTTCGGCCGCCTTCATCAACCGTCGCGCATTGGGCGCGTCTGTGGCGAACGATTTTTCCATGAACACGTTCACGCCCTTATTAACGGCGTATTCGAATTGCAGGGGCCGAAAAGCGGCATGCGTGGTAAGCATGGCAACGTCACCCGGCCCCAGGCAGTCGATGGCCTTCTTATATGCATCGAAACCGATGAACCGCCGCTGGTCCGGCACGTCTACCTTGTCGGGAAACTGCTTTTTCAAGCGGTCGTGGCTGCTTTTCAGGCGATTCTCGAAAATGTCGGCCATGGCATGCAACTTGACCGGCCCGCCCTTCGAGGCAAAAGCATCGGCCACGGCCCCGCTGCCACGATTACCGCAACCGATAAGAGCCAACTTGACGGTCGAATTCTCCGCCGCATGAACATTAGGCACGGCCACCCCGGCCAACGCCCCTGCCGCGGCCACCCGACCGCTTACGCTGAGAAATTCCCGCCGAGATTTTTGCGTGGATGTGTTTTGTGTATTGCGATTAGTCATTATTGGTTCCTTTTAGGTATGAGTTTTCAGTTGCCAGTTCCCAGTTGTCAGACATAGGACATAAGACTTGAGATTTAGGACTACAGACTTCAGTTTTCAGTTATCAGTTTTCAGTTGTGAGTTGTGAGCTCATTGCTCATTGAACATTGATCATTGGGCCTTGAACATTCTTCATTCGTCATTCTTTCCTCATTCTGATTTCGACATTCGACATTTCTGCCCTCTGCCCTCTGCCCTCTGCCCTCTGCCCTCTAAATAATCAACAAGCCCTCAAATACTCACACGACCGCTTAAGCGCCTCGCTCATTTCCCGCGGCGGGGGCTCGTGGTGCATGAAGGGATTGACCGGCCAGCGGAAGTTGACCTTGGCCAAGGCATTGATCCAGGACTTGCAATCCGCCGGGCCTATACCCGGTAACTGCTGGGTGCCCTCGCCGTTCTGCCAGGCGTAAAAAAACCGCAGTTGCTCGCCGCAAACGCCGACGGCCTCGGGCACCGAACCGCCGACGGCCTGGATATGGTACGGGGCCAGAGCGATACCCAGGCGGGGGTGCCGGTTCAAGTCGACGAAGGCCTTGAGTGAATCTATCGTGTTCAGCAAGGCGTGGCCATGGTTTTCGATAGCCAGGTGCGAGTCGTTCTTCTCGGCCAATTCCAATTCGGGCTTGAGTTCTTCCAGAAATCGTTTCATCGTCGCGGTCAGTTCCTTGGGCTTGCAGGGACCTTCGCTTCCGCGCACCGCCACGCATCCATGTTCAACGGTCAAACCCGACTTTTTCAAGAGTGCTGCGGAGCGACCCAACAACTCCGCATAACGCGGATAGCCGCCTTTGTAAACCGAAAATGAATAGAGCTTCAACTTGTGCTTCTCGAGCAACCGAGCAAGGCCCTCAGCGCCAAGCCGTTTCTGCACGTCGTCCAAATGTGGGCAACCCGCATGGGCGGACCAGACGTCGACGGCGTCGAATCCCAAAGCGGCGATCCGCTCGACGGCCTTCTCGATAGGCAAGGATGCGAAATTAATCGACGAACAAGAAAGCCTCATCTTCCAGTCGGGCACGGTTGTGGTCGATTCGGCGGCAGCGGCATGTTCAAGTCGAGAGACTCCCATAAAACCTGCCGTCGTCAAAACAGCGGATCGAAGAAACTCTCGGCGGTTTCCGGCGGAGTATGACACGGCGGGACCTCGTGGAAAATTGGGAAGGATTAAATGGGGGCATTCATAATGCATACTAACCCGAAGCGCAAGCGAAGGGAAATTGCAGCGCGGGGTGCCACTGCTGGCTTGTCCAGCAGTGACTGAGAAAAACTCCCGAAAACACTGCTGGGCAAGCCAGCAGTGGCACCCTTTTTCAACGGGCTACTAGACATTATTAGACACTATTGCACCCGCCGTGTCGTGCAAAATTTACCAGTGAAAGATATTTTCATGGTTCGCAAACCGCCAACCGCAGGAAAATCAGGGGGGCGATAAGTTGTTGTGCTGCCACAACTTATGCATCGCACTTCTGGTCGTTACTGAAGAATGTTATTATGACCATGGTGTGTGGTATTTTTAATGGTTCTTCACGGAATTTAGTGGGCAAAAATGGTATAGTCGTGCTCCGCACGAAGGTTTTTAAGGCATGGGCTAACAAAAGTATGAAAAATAAGCTCCTCGGACCATAATATCCGAGGAGCTTTTACAGAATATACTTCCGTCAGCATCCGGTTATTCCTTGGTAGGTTGCTTCTCAACAGTGCCTATCTCCGCTTCACCAAACCATGACATTATCTCCCTATAGTTTATCTTGAGCCAATATACTTTTGTTAGCCCATGCCTAAAAAACCTCTTGCCGAAGGCAAGTTGACATCATTTTCACCCACTGAATTCCGTGAAGAACCATAATTCATTTCAACAGGAACAGATGCAATGAACGATTCACGATGGCAAGATAATATAGCCGGAAACGTATTGACGCTGCAAATCATCGTCGCCGCGATGGTGGCCGGCTGCACGGTACTTTTGGCGATTGCGATTATCGTGGCACAGCAAGACGGACAAGCGGACAACGCCGGACAATTGCCGATCCTCACTTACATATCCATCCTGTTCGGCGTCAGTGCACTGGCGGCCTCTTGGATAGTGCCCACGGTCATGACCGCCAGAACGCGTGAGGCCATTCTTAAAGACACCTGGCAGTCACCCCAAGGACCGAACGTATCGGCACGGATGAGTGAACTGCTTGCACAATGCGGCGATGCCGGTAAGTTATTGATGTTGTTCAGCACCAAAACAATCATTCGCTCGGCGGTTCTGGAAGGCGCCACGTTCTTCTTGCTAATCGTTTATATTATCGAACACTCACCCATCTCGCTCTTCGCCGCGATCGTCTTGATGGTCTTCATCGCCGCCGGTTTCCCCTTCCGGGCAAGGGCTATCCGCTGGATAGAAGATCAACTACACATACTCGATCAGGAGAGGCAGTTCAGCGAGTAACTCGAAGTACAATTGGAAGACCGGGCGAAAATTGGTCCAACTTATTGCCTTTTTCTTGTACTTCTGATTGGTGTTTAATCTAAATTACATTAGACACTATTACACATCCAAATCTTGTATAATAAGGATTGAGAATAGCCTCTTTAATTTGTCTTAAGAAGTTCTTCGAACCGTTTGTTCAACTGCTTAAGGCGGTCCCGTGGAATACCTTGTTCTCTCGAACCCATAGGACTCACATGTTCTTTTTGAGCAGCTTTCACAATCTTGATAGCTTCTTTTTTGTTAGGCTGTGCCTCCATCATCACAATGGACCAAGCGGCGGCGTGTCTGACAAAGTCCTCTTTGTCTTGCAGGCATTTGCCAACTTGAGACGTATAGTGATTGGCTCGTAGAATCCCAATTGCCACAAGTGCGTCGGCTCTTGTTAACGGTTCTCTGGCATTCAACAGATCGGCTATGTCCGGTGCGTATTTTTTGGCTCCTAAGAGAGCCAAGGTTTTCGCGGCTTGCCCTCCTTCTTTGAATTGATCTTTTAGCAAACTGGCAATATGCGGTGCCTGTTCCTTTGCATCCAACGTTACCAGTGCCATCATGGCTGTTTCTGGAATATCCGGTCTGATTGTTTTTACCAATCTGCCAATTTCATCGCTGTATTGTTTGGCACCCAGCTCCGCCAAGGCCACTATGGTTGAGCAGACGACTCTTTCATCGTCGTCTTGCAGAAGGGAGGCAATTTCTCTTTCGTAATCATTCGCCTGGAGCCACGCGAGGCCCGATGCGGCCCCGGCTCGCAAGTGCCTGTCTTCATGATGCAGAAACCTTGCGAGCACTTTTGCGTGTTCTCGTGAGCCAAGAATTCCAAGGGCAACAGCGGCATGTCCACGATCCCAGTTTTTATTACATCCACCTGCATCCGGTAGATTCTCAGATTCAAGCAAAGTAAGAATATTCTTGGCGTAGCTTCGGCCTCCCAAATCCGCAAGCCAAACAGCAGCAAAACCCCGCACGGTTGCATCACGGCTTTCAAGCAATCTGGAGATCCGTTTCCTGTATTTTGCGAGGCCACCGCCTTTTTGGATTATAGCAACCAAGTCCCAGTGCTCGATGTCGTTCTGTGTTCCGGAACAGTACACCTCCAATGCCTCCGCCTTCTCTTTCTCCGCAGCCATATGAATAAGAGTCCACAGCGGTGGTTTTGGAAGTAATCCATCCTCCAATTGCTTCTCAATTTTCTTGATCTCTTGTATCTCATTCTGGGTTTGATCCGCCGCAAGCATCCACGTAGAACAGCACATTATGTACCAACTGGCCGAACAGAGAAGTACAAACCGTCGTCCCCTATGCTTAATGGCCGCATAAATAATCATTTGCAGTTCTCTGAAAACGAATTGTTTCACGGACTTGGTCATATCATGAATCCTTCACTTTCATTTGATGGACAATGATTACTTCCTTCCCGAGACACTCCGCAAGACACTATCCACTTGTTTACCATAAGCTGTATATTTAATGGTCTGGAAGAGAAACGTCAAGCTCTTCAATGGGAACCGAGGTTTGACGGAGCAATGAGATATCACCATCATCAGCGCCCACGAAGTTGGCTCAAAATGTTTCAATGAGAGCTTCGCCCTACTGGTTCATAGATACCGCTTTGGTTCATCACGTTAGTGTGAACCATGGTACTCACGCCTACAGCTTGAAATTCACCAGTTGATTCAGCCCGCGCCAGATGCGTTGGCCCAGGGTTTGGCTGGCGGTGTGAATCTTTGCCCGGCCGCGCAAGCCCAAACGGATCAGATCGTCGGGATCGTCGATCAACACCCGCGCCTGATACGAGGCGCTCAAGGGCTTTTCCACGCCGGCCTCATCGGTCGTGGTAGCCAGATCGCCGCCGGCCTTGGCGGCAATCTGCTTGGGCACGAACTTCGATTCGCTCGGGGCGATCTCCTCGATTGTGCCTTCGTAGACATCGAATGGCAGTTCGTCCAGCTTGATCTCGACCTCCTGCCCCTTCTTCACGAAATCGATATCGCCTTGGTCGATGTAAAGGATGGCTTCCATCTTGTTTGGATCACCTACCAGGCAAAAGATCTCGCCCTCGTCCAAGGGCGCGCCCAGGTTGCGTTCCTGCAGGGGCGTTCCCGACCAGCTCGGTAACTGCCCTTTTGGTCCCGGTTTTTTCTCCCGCCAAGGCGGCGGTAGCACCGTGCCGGCAACGGGCGAGTGCAATACGAGCCGCTCCTGGTCAAACTTTTTCTGTTCCAGTTGATGCTCGACGGCTTTCAACGATTCCTCTATCTGACGAATCTCCAGGCCCACCCCCATCGTTCGCAAACTCCCCATACGAAGGTGCGACAACTGCGACTGGTACATTTTTTTTTCGCCTTCAAGCCTAGCAATCTCCATATCCACATCGATGCTTTCCAACTTGGCCAGTGTCTGGCCTTCGTCCACTTGTTGGCCGGGCTTGACGAGAATCTCTTCCAGTTCGCCGGGTACATCGACATAAACGCGGTCGGCGTCGTGGGCGCGAACCTCAAGGGTGCTCATTACGCGGTGCGGCAGTGGAACATAAATCACCGCCAGAACGATGAGCACCACGGCGGCCGCCGTGGCATAAAATCGCGGTTTCTTCACTTTATGCATTCTCCCGGGTACGGCAAAATACTTGTAGAGTTTGAAAAGCGGCATACCCACCATGCCGAAAAGCGACATGCAGATAATACCGTATCCGATAACGGCCAGCCCGTAGGGCTCAAATACTCTGGTTAAAAACCACGAGATGGAGATCACCACGAACCAGCGGTAAACAACCGATGCGACGGAATAAATGGCGAAGAACACCTGGTTGCGCTGTGGCAGGAAAGGATCTTCGGGCGGCTCGATGCCCAGAAACCAATCGGCCATCTTGCGATTGAGGATGGAGGTGGCCTTCTGCCGCAGGTTGGGAATCTCCACGATGTCGGCCAGGATGTAGTAGCCGTCGTAGCGGAGCAAGGGGTTGGCGTTGAACATGATCGTGCTCACGGAGGAGACGAATATGATGTTCAAACAAACCATGTTCAGAAGCCCCGGCTGCGTGAACCACCAGATGTAAGTCGCCGCCGCCGCGATTATCACCTCCAGATACATACCGGCCGCGCCGATGGCCGCGCGGTGCCATTTGTTGGGCAGCATCCACGAATCCGATACGTTGCAATACAGGCACGGCGTCAGCACCAGGATCATCACGCCCATCTCGTGGCACTCGCCGCCGAAATGCTTGCACATCAACCCGTGCCCGAACTCGTGCACCACCTTGGTCAGCCCCAGCACCACGGCCAGCCAGAGCGCGTTGTATGGGTTGAAAAACTGGTAGAAACTCGGCAGTTTCGAATAAAACACATCGAAATTCACCGTCACCAGCGTCAGGGCCGACAGAGCGAAAGACAGGCTGATGATTAGCACCGGCAGGTTGAACAGCCACCGCAGTTTGGGATACAGCCAATTTAGTATCCGTTCGGGGTCGATGCCCTTGAAGCGGATACAGAGGATGTTGCTGGCCGCGCCCAACATTTCCTTGCGGCGGCGCTCGTCGCGGCGTTTGCGAAGCTGCGTGCCCTGCCCCGGCACCGAAGCGATCACCAGCCCGCTGCGATGCAACATGCCGATGAACTGTTGCAGCTCTTCGAGCGTGATCTTCTGCGGCGGGAACTCGTCCTCGAACCATTCCTTGAGCTCGTCCAGGCTGATATGCCCGTCGAGTTTCTGCAGAATGGCGTACTCTTCTTCCTGGAACCGATAATAGTTCAGCCCCACCGGCTCCTTCACAACCCAATAGCTCTGCCCCAAATAGTGCTGCTTCTTAGCCGACAAGTCCGGCCGCTTCCGGATGGTCATCTTCCGGGCGGAACTTGAAACCAGACTGTCATGCAGCGTTGCCATTTAAAAAGGAATCAATCAAAATGAATCGTCATCTCGGCATACATGCCGTCGCGGAGAATCCAATATCCATTGCGTTTCTTATTCTCGATCGCGGCCCAAACCGAAAACTCGTTGTTGCCGTCAACTATCGGGCTGATGCCGGCGATCTTTCCCTTGAATGTCTCGGTGGCGCCGCGGGCCAACAAGACCTTTACGGTAACGGGGCGTCCCATGACTTCGTCGGGTGTATATTCGTCCACGCCTATCGATGCCTTGATTTTCAGATGATCCATCCGCACCAGGCGCAGTATCGGATCGCCCGAATTGACCCAATCGCCCGTATGGCGATGCACCTCGTCGACGATTCCATCCCAGGGGGCCTTGATTTCGCGGCGTACGATATGTTCATTGGCGGCGGCGACCTGTGCTTCGCTGACCTTGACCTCCAAAACGGCTATTTCCAATTCGAATTCCGCTTTTATGATCTGCTGTCGATACTGTTCGTATTCTAGCAGCGCCCTTTCCTCTTCGGCTTTTGGCACCGAACCGGGCACCTGCTCATTAGATTTGACCTTTCGCCAATAGTCGGCTTCGAGGACCTTGGCGGCTGCCTTGGCGTAATCAATGCTGACCGTGTCCTTGGACCGCTTCTGAGCAACGTCGAGTTCCGTCTTTCGAACGTCCAGTTCCAGCTTGGCTAGCTTGTCGTCGATACGAGCCAGTACCTCGCCGGACGATACCTGTTGCCCGTCGTGGGCGACCACCTCCATCAGTTCACCCGGCTCCTGGGCCGGAACCTGGGCTTCTTCGATCAGCGAGACAAGGCCCCTTGGTATCACCTTCGTGGCCGCCACCGCCGAGCACTCGGCCCAAGGCCCAAAACCAACCGCCGCCAGGCTCAGGATCGCAATAATTGAAACTCGCATGTTCTAAGCTTCCTTGTTGAATTCTTATCCAAAAACTATTTCGCTTGAATTATCCGTGTATTTATATTTGAGATATGAGACATAAGACTTAAGTCTCTCCTAAAACCACGGGAAAATAATCCGCGACTTCACAAACGCAAATGCTTTATACAACAACACGTAACCGATCGACCGCTTGCCACAATACACATTGGCGGTTACTTCGGAACCGGGACGCAGATCGGGAAACATCTCGCGGTCGACCGAATCGGCGATCTCCACCTTGATCAAAACCGTGTTGCCCTCTTCGCCGCGTACCTCGGCGCTGTAATGTATCTCTTTGATTGTGCCTTCGAACTCGAGCCCCGGATCGGTGGCCAAAATAAACGTCACCGGAAGGTCCCCGCTTTCGCCTTTCTGCTCACGGGCTCGCTGTGCCCGCACGATATAGCCCATGCTGTCTTCGGGCATTTGCAACTCGAGTTGCCAGGGTCCCTTCGTATCGGCCACCTGCATCAAAACTTGCCCGCGCTGCACGGGGCGACCATCCAAAAGATTTTGCAAATCCCAGGTGACCACCTGTCCGTCGCGAGGGCTGGTAACCTGCAGATACTTGACCTTTTCTTCGAGCAGTTCCACTTGCATCTTCAGGCTGCGTTGCTGTTCCTCCAGCGAATCCAACTCGCTGGTAATTCTCCGCTTGTCCTCCGGCGACAGGCGACCGGCTTGTTTCTGCCGCCGATTGGCGAAAATCTTTTCGTTGGTGGCGCTCAAGTCGCCGCGATACTTTTCCAGTTGCACGCGCAGTTCGGTGCTGCGCATCTCGACCAGCAAATCGCCTTTTTTCACTTCCTGCTCGTGACTGACCGGCACACTCTTAATCACTCCATCGACCTTGGCGAAAACTTCGCTGCGGTTGACCGGTTCCAGCGAACCGCCGGCCGTCATCTCGAAATTCCAAGGCACAAACACAAGCGCCAAGATCACGGCCAATACGGCCAGCGATATGGAAATCGTCTTGGGCAAGGTCCGCGCCTGGAAAATCCAACGCGTATTGCCCAACGCCCGCCAGACGGGCATGAGAAACAAATTCTGATGTTCCATGGCGTTCGACAAGGCCGTGGAACTGTGTTTGGCAACCACATCAACTCGTTGCAACATCGTCTCCGCGATGCGGCTGTCCTCGATCTGCTCGACGATCAAAGCGCCTATGGGTTCGTCCGCTTCTTCGGGATTGTCGGGATCCTGCTCTTCCTCGCGCAAGCCGGGCCTGGCCAAGGGCAACACGGCCACGGTTTTCGAATGCGAATCGTCGACGTATTCCTGCACGGCGTCTT
>JAFGTN010000905.1 GCA_016934075.1 Pirellulales bacterium | reverse complement strand
GTCATCTTCTGGACCTCCTGATTGGTTACCTGTGGTGTGTATTATACACCTTATAAGGCTGTCCAGTTTTTGGGGTCCACCTCACATGGCGGACAGTCCGAGCAACAGCAACGTACCCAACGATTCTCCAGGTCACTGGACCGTTATCCGGTGCGGGCTGGCTGGTGTTTGCGTTATGGCGGTGATTTGCTTCATCAAATTCTTAGCGGCGATACCGCGGTTATTAACAGATGATTGGACATGGACCGAAATGGCTCTGTTTCCTCTGCAGATGATGATACTGGGCTTTTTTCCGGGTATCGTCACAGGACTCTTACTTCCACTTCGACGCTTCGGACATGCGATAATTGGTGCCGGTTGCGCTAACGTTTACCTGCTTGCTTGTTTCGCACTATTTGAATTAGATGGACTTCTCAATGCGCGATTGGCAACTGTGCTGGCTTTCGTAACGATTACGTCAATAAGTGGCGGTGCCATGGGGGGCGTGATCGCTAATGACATCCAGAAAGCCAATCGGCAAACGTCAACACCGGACCAGAAGGCGGACGGATAACAGAAACAAAAAGGTGCCTAACAAAAAGTTGCCAGCCACCAAATCCAGGTAAAATAGAAAGCCAACAAGGCTAGCACCCCCCTGCCAACACTAACAACACATCACAAAACAACAATCTCTTTGCGTCATTGCGCCTTGGTGTCCTTGCGTTACCTTCCGTACTTTCAGTGATTTCCGTGGAAAAATGAGCCATCTCACGGTGCCCATCCGGCACCCTCCATCACTCTTCAACAAGCACGCGAAAACCCACATTGAACAGGCGTTGCCATCCGGGATAGTTGCTTCGCAAGCTGCTGCGTGCGCGTTTCGGCGGATCGAAAAACGAACCGCCTCGAAAGATCTTTTCGCCGTGATGATCGCTCGTGGTCCATTCGGCCGCATTGCCCGTCATATCGCAGAGGCCCCAATTGTTGGGCAGGTACGATCCCACCGGGGCCGTCACCCGATGTTTGTCGTCATATCGAGTATCGGCCAGTTTCGCGCCTTCGAGCAACAGATGCGGAACTCCGCCGGTGGCTTGCGTCACACCGCCTTCCGGCATCGCCCTGCCGCGGGCGTCCATCACGCCGGTGCTGAAAGTCTTGTCGGCCAGGTTCGAATACTTCGAGAAATCATCGCCGACATCGCCAAAGAACAACGACGTTCGAGCACCGGCGCGGCAGGCGTATTCCCATTGCGTTTCATTGGGCAGTGTTACCTTCAAGCCGGTCTTCCGCGACATCCATCGACAGAAGTCCAGGGCTTCCTCGTACGATACATAAACTACCGGTTGATTGTCTTCATTGAGTGAAAGGCCCTTGCCGTCGGCACGATCGCGCCGTTTGCAGTAATAGTGGCTGTCGTGAGACGGTTCATATCGGCGATACTGCCGATTAGTCACTTCGCACCGGCCGATCCAGAACGGGCGTTCGATCTCGACAACTCGCTCCGGATACTCGCCCGGCAGCCCGCCGGCATCACCCATTACGAAACGCCCCGCGGGAATCCTCATCAATTGCATGGAAACCCCTTTGCCCAGGTCGACCGATTTTGTTTCGAGACTACCCGCCGTATTCGATTCCTGTTTGAAATCAAGCGGTTTTGATCGAGGCAAAGGTTCCGGCATCAGCGGTTGACCAAGGAATGCAAAACTGTTCGCCGGCAAGATTTCCGGATCGAGTTTCGGTCCGCCATACAAACCCGCCAGTTCCATCCGTCGCTCGTGCGCCCCGTCCGGTACAGGATAAACATCGTTCCAAGAGCCGTGACACGGACCGTTCATATCGATCCATGTGACGATCCGATCCCATGCTTCGCGATCCAGCTTAACATTATGATGACGACCATCCTCGAGCATCTGCACCAAAGGGCTCGTATCGGCGTGATATTCGCCCGGCGTGAGCAAATCGACATCGTCTTCCACTCCCACGCGGCGAATATAATGCACCAGCACGTCATAAGCGGGAGTATACGTCAGGCGGCCTTTCGTATCGGCCAGCATCTTGGGATGCAGCCGCGCGACATAGCCGATTGCATGCGACGTCAGTTGCGCCCCGTCCTTCGCGCTGCGAAGATCCGCAACGGCGGGATCTTCGCCATTGTGACAACCCACGCAGTACTTATCCAAGACGGGCTGAACTTCCCGTTCGAAATCGAAACCGCGAGCCGGACCGTACCATGGCGTAAGCTCGCGCGGCGGACAAATCGCGGCCTTCGCATACCCGACACTCACGGCTTCGTTCGGCGATTCATGGCATCCCGCACAAGAAACGCGTTCGCCCGGCATGGCGGTCATCCAACTCCGCATCAGTTGAATCGCCTTGCCTTCTTTGTCGAGCACCTGGATGGCGACGGGCGTGTTCGCCGGGATCTTGAACGACGCGGAACCATCGTCATCCAACCGAACCGTGCCGAGTATTCGCATCACCTCCCAAGGCCCGCCGTAACCGATCTTGTCGGATCCGGCCAATCCGGGATAACCGAAATGATAGCCGATGATTCGCAACGACTTCGCGGTTCCGCGCGGCACACCTTTCAATCCCGGCCCGGCATACACGTCATTCACGTAGACCGAAGCCTCATCGCTGGTCATGTCGGTCTGGTCGGGAATCATGGGCGGATGCTCCCGCGGCATGATCGGTACCGGCTCCAGCAGCGCATAACGGGGTTCGTTCCGAAACAGCACCAGGTTGTCATAAATGTCGCAGACATAAATGGCCCAATCCGCGTCGGGATCCATTTTTCCCGACACGAGATAGTACTTGTCGGACAGCGGATAGGGATGCAAAAACAGCGGCCAGTCGCCTTCGCGAGATACGTCGATCAGGGCGTCTTTCACCGCCGGCTTGATCGGATCGCCCCTGCCGCTGATTCGTTTGATGATGCCGTCGCTTCCTTGCCAGCCCACGCCGGTATCGAGCACAACGAGCCGGCCCATGCGATGCACGCCGTGATAACCCGACAGAATACAGATGATCTTGCTCGACGTGCCGGGCAATACTTGCGGAAAAAACAGCGAATTGGGATACCATGAATTGCTTCCATAGATCGCCCGTTGTTTCGTACCGTCGGGATTCATCGTCATGAGCTGACGAAGGAAGATGTGGCAAATCCCCGTGTAATCCCAGCGGTGATACAGCAATCGGCCGTTGTTCATCACCGTGGGATTGAAATTATGATCTTGATCGAAACAAAGCTGGCGTACACCCGTTCCATCGCCGTTCATCAGGTATAAGTTACTCACGCGGCGCCGGCCGTGCCAGCATGGCACCGACTGATACGAAGCAGTCGAACCGAAGACGATCCGCCCGTTCGGCAGGTAGCACGCATCCATGCAATCGACATCGTCGGGCATTCGCGATACCTGACGAACACCGCTGCCGTCGACAGCCATCTCCATGATCTTCCAGTTCTTCTCGTCCGACTGAGTAAACAGCAAACGATCTGCATCGAAATGCAAGTCGAGTTCGCCCACGTATCGCTTGTCTTCAGGACGATATACGGTCTTCAGTTGTTCGGCGGGACTTTGCGGATCGATTCTACAGATCGAATCGTCGTAGCCGCCACGGTTCAGAGACGCGTTGCATTCATGATTCGATGGCATTGCGATTTCCCGGCCAACGCCCTTGCCACGAGGTTTTCGCTTCACGACCAGCACGCCGGGCAGATCGGTCAACAACGGATTGGCAAGCAGTGCTTCGCGTCGCAGTTTTTCAAGCTCTTTAATTGCCGTCGGGTCACGATCTTCAACGCGTGGTTGCAACCGGTCGAGCTCTTGAATGTACTTCTGACCGTTCGGATAGCGGTCTCCAAACGTACCTGTCAGATCCACGATCACCGCCCGCAACTTATCGCAGCTTTGCGTCAATGTCTCTTCGGCGCGGACAGGCTGCGCGCATGCACAGAACAACCATGCCATCAACAAACATCCCCAGATCAAATGCATATGCCTTTGCATCTTCGTACTTTCTTGGGAATTGAAATAGGGAGCGGCTATTTCATGTACTTTTTCCGTGTCTTCCGTGCATTCCGTGGACAAATCGTACCCAGGCATAATTAGTTATACCCAAGAGGTGAAGCAATCGCTAATCTTTTAGAGACCGGGAGATATCCAAAGGACGAAAACACATATTTTTTAAGTGTTTATTAGCATTGAGTGCCACTGGCTGCTTGTCAACCAGTGTTGTCGAGCGCGCATGGATTGACCACCACGTGAAAGATCGTGTGGGGTGAACCCAGAAAGAATGTCGCGATTCTTACTCAGACGCCTTGTAGCATCCGGTTGCGACGTGAACGGCGTTCGGCGCGAAGGCGAGCACGGCGTTTGGTTTCGCTTGGTTTCTCGTAGAACTCTCTTCGCCGCATCTCTTTTTTCAAACCACTTCGTTCCACAAGTTTGCGGAAACGACGCACTGCCTCTTGAATAGACTCCTTGTCACGCAACGTCAGCTTGACCACTCACTACTCCTTTCGCATTGACCGCATTTCTCGATCAATGCCGTTAAAAAAAAGTCCAAAAATGATTGTTAAAAATCCGCCTCACCACCCACAAGTGGTAATTACGGCAATCGCTGTCTACAACATACCTATGTATCGACAATTCCCCTATCGTCGAGGGGAACAAGTTACTTTACCCATGATTTTAACTTCTGTCTAGTCAATCCAATCACTTTTCTCGGCTTTTTCAAAAAAACACCCGATCATGGTGATCCTCTATGCAATCATGACACCTATTTCGGCTGGGAAACACATAACCTAACAGAAAATTGCCTGTCTTATCCTACCGGAACTCGTAACGCAGTTTACACCCGCTTTGCACGCCTATTTTCGCTAATAATCCTTTCTGCCAACTCGACTGGCGAAGAGAGCCCGAATTGCCGATCCCCTTCAAATCGACATTCTTAATACGAGTTCCAGCTTGATTCCGCGTTTCCATGCTGAACGAAACGCGACATGTTTCCCCAAACAGGACTTTTGCAAAATTGCGAGTCAAGGGCACATGTAAAAGAAAGCTTTGCGAAGCGAAGGTTTCTTTTACATTGTCTTGACTGAC
>JAFGTN010000904.1 GCA_016934075.1 Pirellulales bacterium | reverse complement strand
TGGACTGAAAACGTATCGCGCGGCCACGGCTAGCGTGCTGGGTACTTCGCCCACGGCCGGCTTCTCGACCAGGTCGGCCAGTTCGAAAACCTCGTCGCTGCTGCCCTTACGAGGTACGCCGATCCCATATCTGACCACATCTTCGGGCGGAACGTCTTCGAAAGCCACCACCGCGTCGGCACCCGTTTCCTCGAAACGGTCGGCCATCAGTTGCACTACCCGGCTCTTGGCTTGCAGGCCGATAATCGAATCGCCCAAAGCGACCACGAAAGGCCTATGACCAACCACCGCGCGGGCGCAAAGCACGGCATGACCCAAACCCAACTGGCGGCGTTGGCGTGTGTAGAAATACTCGATGTCCTTGCGTTCGAAGGCCAGCTCTTCGAGCAAGTCTTCCTTGCCCGTCTCGCGAAGGTTGGCGATCAGCTCGGAGTCGATGTCGAAATGATTTTCGATGGCCGTCTTACCCGGCCCCGTGATGAACAGAAGCTGTCCGATTCCACATTGGGCCAACTCCTCGGCCACATACTGTACCACCGGTTTGCGACCGACGGGTAGCATTTCCTTGGGTTGGCTCTTCGCTAAGGGGAGCAGGCGGGTTCCACGACCGGCGACGGGCACAACGGCAATGTCAACTGACATGGTAAGGGATTCCGGTTTCGGGTTGAAATGGTTTGGCGTAACAGTTATATGTGATATCTGTTTCGGCGGAAACATATGCTGCAACTCTCG
Organism: Pirellulales bacterium; assembly: GCA_016934075.1. GTDB lineage: Bacteria > Planctomycetota > Planctomycetia > Pirellulales > Thermoguttaceae > JAFGTN01. The sequence continues at coordinate 3,929 of JAFGTN010000904.1, read as the reverse complement.
ACAAGTGGGATTTTACCAAATCCTCAGCGATCTTCGACTTTCGGTGATCATGCCGGCTTTCAACGAAAAGGCCACCTACGTAGCCGGTAAATAGATCGGGGCCTCCGCGATGCCATCAAAGCCCTGTGGAGCGTCTTGCGTTATTGACTAGGAGATTAGGCCGTTTTTGTTCCCGTTCGGAAAAAATCTGAAGAAAAACAGAAATTTCCGGTTGTACAACCGTGAGTACCGGTCAATTCGTTAAAGTTTCACAAATGCGCGCCTGTCATCGTTAATCTGCGTAATATGCAAAGTGTAGGTTGTGGCTTCAGGTTATTTGTAGCCGAGTATTTCTTTGTCGTTACACTCACTGTGTGGGGTGTACACATACATCCGCAGTGTTCAACTTAGTTGACATTGGTTTTTCGAGTTGTGATACTAAACGGCTTCGAAATTACACATGTGTATTCACAAGAAGGTTAAAGTGGAGATAGTATCATGGAAATTCTCGTACAAGAAACTGTAGACAAAATGAGCGAAGTGGCGGCCAAGGTCGTTGCCAAAACTCTCAACGCGAAACCAAACTGCGTTTTAGGGTTGGCGACCGGCTCGACACCTTTGGGGCTTTATAAAGAGTTGGTGCGCATGCATCGTGATGAGGGTTTGGATTTTTCGCAGGTAACGACTTTCAATCTTGACGAGTATGTTGGATTGACGAAGGATCACGAGCAGAGCTACCACTACTTCATGCACGAGAATCTCTTCAAACATATCAATATACCCAAGCAGAACATCCACATTCCTTCGGGTACGACCGAAAACTACGAGGCTTTCTGTTCCTGGTATGAGAACCGCATTGTGGAATGCGGCGGTATCGATCTGCAGATTCTGGGTATCGGCAGTGACGGTCATATCGCCTTCAATGAGCCCTCGAGTTCGCTCGGATCGCGCACGCGCATAAAAACCCTTGCCAAGCAAACCATCGACGACAACGCGCGATTCTTCGATTCGGCCGAGGACGTGCCGATTTATGCCATCACCATGGGCGTGGGCACGATCATGGAAGCCCGCAAGCTGTTGATGATCGCCAACGGCAAGGCCAAGGCCGAGGCCGTGGCCGCCGCGGTCGAGGGTCCGGTAACCAGCATGATTACCGCCAGTGCTTTGCAGATGCATCCCCATGCGCTTTGCGTGCTCGATAAGGATGCTGCCTCGAGCTTGAAGATGTTGGACTACTATGATTGGATCCAGGCCAAAATGGTCGACGCTCCCTAAGCGAGTCCGTTCACCCTTTTCTTCAGACAATCAAAGGAGTCTATTTCCATGCGACTAATCCTCTTGGACCAGCAGACGGACAAGCGCTATCATTTCAACCCCCTGGCCTTGAGTCGACCGATTTGGGAGCTGCGTTACGGTATCACGTCCTTAGCGGAGAAGCTGATTGCGGCCACCGGTTTAACCGACGTGGCTTGTTTTTTACCGCCTTATATGGCCGAGGTCTACAAGGCCCGGACCGATTGGCCGGTGAACGATCCCAAGAGCCTCGAAGGCGACGATCTGTTGATCGTAAGCGCACGCGCGCGTGCCGAGTTCTTTAGCCCCGACAAAGGCCCCGGTCCCAGCCGGGTTAACTTCGACGATGACGGCGATTGCCTGATGATCCGCGTCGCAAAGGAGGATTTGGGCAAGCTAAAGACGGATTCGATCGATTCGTTGATTGAATCGGCTAAGGCCGCCTTCGAGCCATGTAATTGTGAGATTCCCACCTGGAATTACATCTGGGAACTGGTTCTGGAAAACCCGGACCAGTTAACCAAGGATTTTGCCGCATTGGGCCGTAGTGGTGTGGAGGGCACCATCGAGGAACCTGCAGGATTCCGCGGCAGCAAGAACGACATCTTCGTCGGCAAGGATGCCCTGGTGCATCCCATGGCCGTACTCGACGCCGAGCACGGGCCTATATATCTAGACGAAGGCGTGGAAGTGCACCCCTTCACTCGCATCGAGGGGCCGTGTTACGTGGGCAAGAAATCCATACTCTTGGGCACCAAGTGCCGCGAGGGAAACTCCATCGGCCCCATGTGTCGCTTGGGCGGAGAGGTCGAGGAGTCAATCGTGCAAGGCTATTCCAACAAGTATCACGACGGGTTCTTGGGGCACGCCTATGTGGGCGAGTGGGTCAATCTCGGCGCGCTTACAACCAACAGCGATTTGAAAAACGACTATTCCAGCGTTTCGGTGATGCTCGACGGTCGCACGCCCATAGATACGAACTCGACAAAAGTCGGTTCGTTGATCGGCGATCATTCGAAAACATCGATCGGCACGCTTTTCAATACGGGCGCTTATGTCGGAGCGATGACGCTCATCGCCGCGACCGGCAAGCCGCTCCCCAAATTTATCCCCAGTTTCGCCTGGTTCCTCGAAGGAGTCGTGACCAAAGGTTTCGGCAAAGGAAAGCTCTACGAAACCGCCACAACGGCCATGAGCCGCCGTGGAAAGGAATGGACTCAAGCCGATCGGGATATGTGGGACGAGATATTCAAGCTTACCGCACCGGTGAGAAAACCGGCCATCGCAAAAGGCCGTCGCTCGCTGGCGCGACACTAATCCCTTTATTCATGGCTCGGGCAATGCGCAAGCCGCCGGATCGGTTCCGGATGGCCGGTGGAGTGCCCTCGAATTCAACACAAATCGCATTTAGGAGATATCAGATAGATGGCAACCGTAGCAGAACGAGTAGCGGCCGTGACCGCCCGTGTTTTACAACTTGATCCTAGTGAAATCACACCCGAAAAAACCTTTACCGTGGACTTGGGCGCCGAAAGCGTGCAGTCCATCGAACTGGTAGCCTCGTTCGAGGAAGAGTTCGGTATCGAAATGGACGAAGATGCCGCCTTGTCGGTGGAAAGCGTCGGCGACGCGGTAACCTTCATTACACAGGTGTGCAAGGAACAGGGCGTGGAGGTCTGAAGCCGTTTCGCCTCGGACCGGCATATCAACTGCCCGTAACGGTTTTTCAACAGCCGAGGGGCGGCTGCCTACATTCACATAGCACAGGAGACTTCCATGTCAGATAACTATAAAGAATATCCCCTGGTCGATACGACAGAACCGAATCTGTTGGAACAGACGTTCGACTATTCGATGCCGCCATTGATTAGATTCGACGGACCCGTGGTCGAAACCATCGACGGTAAACAAGTCGAGTTCGATCCGGCCGCTCTGAAGAAGCGCGATATCGTCATCACCGATACCACCTTCCGCGACGGTCAACAGGCCCGCCCGCCTTACACGATCGAGCAGATGGTCAAGATCTACGACATGCTAGCCAAGTTGGGTGGACCGGGCGGCGTAATCCGTCAGACGGAGTTCTTCCTCTACACGAAAAACGACCGCGAGACGCTCGACCGCTGCCGCGAACTGGGCCACAAGTTCCCCGAATGCACCGGCTGGATCCGCGCCGTCAAGGGCGACTTCCGTCTGGTGCGCGAGGCGCAGCTCAAAGAGAGCGGCATGCTTACGAGTTGCTCAGACTACCACATCTTCCAGAAGCTCAAATTCAAAAGCCGCAAGGAGTGCATGGACAGCTACTGCGAGGTCGTCGATGCGGCTTTCGAAGCCGGCGTGCGGCCCCGCTGCCACCTGGAAGATGTCACCCGCGCCGATATCGAGGGCTTCGTCTTGCCTTTCGTGCAGCGGCTGATGCGCATGAGCGAGCAGGTGCCCGACGAACTCAAAGCCAAGATCCGCCTCTGCGACACCATGGGATTCGGCATCAGCTATCCGGGCGTTGAACTACCGCGCAGCATTCCCAAGTTGATCTACAAGATGAACCAGGAATGCGGCGTGCCCAGCGATCGGCTGGAGTGGCACGGACACAACGACTTCCATAAAGTGCACGTCAACGGTGGTACGGCATGGCTCTACGGCTGCGACGCGGTCAACGC
>JAFGTN010000903.1 GCA_016934075.1 Pirellulales bacterium | reverse complement strand
GTACAATAAGCACTTTGGAGCTTAGAATGCGTTTGACGGTCCCGGCTCGATTGTCGATTGAGGAGTCGCTGATTTCAGAAACATCATCTTGAACGTCATCGATGGAGTCAAGTTTATCTTCTGATTCGTCGGCCATGTCAATTATTTCTCTGTGTTGGCTGAAGGCGCGCGGACTGGTTCCCACTATGCAACTTTAGCTTACGAGAGTTGGATTGCGCAAAAAAAAGGGGGCCTCTGACGAGTCACCTCCACAGTGACCATTTCGGGGGGTAAGGGCAAGGTAACCACCCGACACACAATTCGTCAGAGGCCCCACGGGCCAGCAAATTTTAGCGACCCTTTCAGGTCGACTGCCCCCTATAAATGCACACGGTGTGCCAGAACTCATTGAAAGCTTCAAAAAAAACGGTGTATTTCTGTAAGTCGTTTGATATTAAGTTCTTATGGGTGTTTTTCAGTTTTCGGACTTTTCATCGTGCCGAAAACTACGTTTGAATGGGGTGTGTTGTTCTGCTACAAATGCGGCGAAGTAGCGCAGCAATCGCTGAGAACGCTTTATCGACGGGAAACGTATAGTCTTTTGTCCCATATATAGATCTGACGATTCCGTGCAAAACCGAGCGACGAAACGAGCCAGAAAAAGAAGTAAGGTCATCATTTCGGTAAATCCGAAAGCCGGTCATGGTCCTTCACGTCAACTGGCTCAGCGGTTAGCAGACTTGTTGCTTGACGATGGTTTTGAAGTCGAGATTTTAGAAATTCTGGATGAAGTGGCAAAGTCGGCTAATCTGTGGCATAAGCAGGGCTTGCTGTGGGTTCTGGTAGGCGTGGGTGGTGATGGGACGGCCGCCGAGTTGGTGAATAGGACTGAGCCGGGGGTACCGATTGTGATATTGCCATCGGGGACAGAGAATCTGTTGGCGAAATATATTGGCTGGAGTCAATCTCCAGAAGAGTTGTACCAAACGATTGTGGCTGGGCGTCTGAAGGTTTTTGACGCGGCCAGGGCGGACGAGCGGATTTTTTTACTGATGATCGGATGCGGTTTCGATGCCGACGTGGTTCGTCGGGTTGACGCCGCGCGCACCGGACACATTACCCATTGGACGTATTTTTGGCCTATCCTTACCGCGCTTAGCCATTACAGATACCCAAAGTTGCTGGTATACTCATCACAAAACGACGATGGAGAATATGAGGACTCGATGCCGGTAGCCCGAATTCGCTGGTTGTTCGCCTTCAATCTTCCGTGTTATGCAGGTGGTTTGAAGTTTACACCCGGAGCCAGTGGCGACGATGGTTTTTTGGATGTCTGTACTTTTCGCCGGGGCTCGTTCTGGCATTGGTTGCGCTACATGACCGCGATCCTGTTTGGTAGACATCATATGTTGGCCGACTGTAATGTATGGCGTACACGGCGATTTAAGATCACCTCGCCGAAAAAGGTTCCATACCAGTTGGACGGTGATCCGGGCGGATATCTGCCTGTGAAGGTAGAGATCATGCCCAAGCGAATGACCCTTATGGTGCCGCAGTCGAGGTGGCCCGAGTCGAAGTGTCCGGATTCGACATGTAACGGCAAGCAAGACGAAGAAACCGCAGACAAGGGTGAAAAAGTGTGAATGATAAATCGAAAAACGAGTCATGTGCCATTAAGTCCTGCGCCATCGGCCCATATATATGTGGTCCAGGCCATCCGTTGTTGGTCATCGCCGGTCCCTGCGTAATCGAGGACGAAGCGGCCGGTTGCGAGGACATGACACTTACGATCGCGCGGCGGTTGCAGCGGATCGCCGAGGGCTTGCCGGTACAGTTGGTGTTCAAGGCCTCGTTCGACAAAGCGAACCGTACCAGTGCCGACGCTTTTCGCGGTCCGGGGTTGGAAAAGGGGTTGCGGATCCTCGCCCGCGTTGCTAAGGAGACGGGCTTGCCGGTGACGACCGACATACACGAATCGCATCAATCCGCTCCGGCCGGCGAGGTTTGCGAGATTATACAGATACCGGCTTTTTTGGCGCGTCAGACCGACCTGTTGACCGCCGCCGCCAAAACCGGCCGTGCAGTGAATGTTAAGAAGGCCCAATTCATGGCCCCGTGGGACATGCGCCACGTGGTAAGCAAGTTGGAAGCGGCCGGATGCGACCGGATCATGCTTTGCGAGCGTGGTACCTTTTTCGGATATGGACGGTTGGTAAGCGATATGCGGGCTATACCGCAGATGCACGAATTAGGGCGACCTGTGATATTCGACGCCACCCACAGCGTACAGGAGCCGGGCGGACTAGGCGGCGCCACCGGTGGCAATCGTGCCATGGTAGAACCTCTGGCACTCGCGGCCACCGCCCTGGGCACCGACGGATTGTTTTTCGAAACGCACCCCGATCCCGATAATGCCAAAAGCGACGGCCCCAATATGTTGCCCCTGGATGCCGTCGAGGGTGTTTTGAAGAGATTGGTGAAGATGCGAGATGCGCTTCTAGAATAGTGGGTGGAGTGTGAATGGCAGGAATGTAGAATGAGGAAGGTCTAATGAAGAATTAATTAAGAATGCCCAATGTACAATGATCAATGATCGATGATCAATGTTCAAATCTGAAATCTGCAGTCTGAAGTCTGAAGTCTGATAACTGATAACTGATATTCACGAGGTTCCAGTGAGCCACTATAACTCTAATACGAAAACGTCCGGAAACACGTATCCGCTTTGCCGGTTATTGTTTTGTTTGATTTTCTCTTGTGGGCTTGCTATTGTCTGCGGTTGCAAAGACGATAAGCAATCGCCGGATGCCTCTGGTGGATTATCTACCGAGGAGGCCCAGGGCGAGTGGGGCGAACACCGGCTGGAATTTGCGACAACTAATTTGCAACGGCTCGACGAATTTCAAACCGGCGAGATGCGACAGCAGGTGATCGACCGTCTCAACCAGTGGATTCGCGTAAAAAGCGTCCCATCTGATTGGGAAGTCGATCCCATGGTGGCCGATTTGCCCCAGTCGCTTCGCGATTTACCGGCCGTAAAGGATTTAAGTGAGATGGCATTTTCACGCCACGACGGTCTGGTGTTGCAAGAGGACGTCTGGTTCCGCGACGCCTCGAATTGGTCGCGTGGTGATCGGCTCGACGATTTACATCGCGCCAAGCGGCTCTTCGATTGGACCGTGCGAAACATCCAGTTGGAACAGAGCAGCTTTGCCGGTAAAAGCGAAGCTCCACAATGGGCTTGGGAGACGATTTTGATGGGGCAGGGCACTGCGGTCGATCGTGCTTGGGTATTCGCGCTGCTGGCCCGCCAACAGGGTATTGACGCGGTTTTGCTGGCCCTTCCGAAGACGGATGGTTCTTTGGAGGTATGGACGGTCGGTGTTTTGTATCAGGGAAAGCTATATTTATTTGACCCGAAATTAGGACTGCCGATACCCGGTCCCGAGGGCATTAAGTTCAAAGACGATCCTTCTGGCGAGGGCGTCGAATTGGATATTACACCGGCAACACTCAGCGAAGTTGCCAAGAACGATCAGATGCTGCGGCAGTTGGACGTAGACAAAGATAATCCCTATCCGGTCAAATCCGCGGATCTGAAAAAGGTTGTCGCTTTGATCGTGGCTTCACCAGCGGCGTTGTCGGCGCGGATGGCGATGTTTGAGAGCAAGCTTACCAGCGACGATCGCGTTGTCTTGACCACCAATCCCAGTGGTGTGACCGAGCGTCTCAAGGCAGTCAAGGAGCTGGCGAGCGTGCGTTTGTGGCAAAGACCTTTCGAAACCTTGAGCAAACGCGACAACCTCGACAAACAGCAGCAAGAACAGATCGAATCCGCGATGGGGGCGTTTGACGCCGGCATAATTCGACCATTATGGCGGGGTCGCACCCTTTATCTGAAAGGCCGTTTTACGGGCGATGACAACGCCACCAAGTATCTACAAAAAGCTCGTCCTTCGAATCGAAAACTGGTCATATTACATAAAGAATTAGAGGAGACCGGTGACTGGTCTAAAATGGATCTCGATGCCAAAATGGCCGCTTACCTTCGGGCCAAACAGGACGCCACTTATTGGTTGGGGCTGATGGCTGTGGTTGGCGGCGATGTGCGGACTGCTGTCTACTATTTCAACGACCAAACCCTGGAAACCTGGCCGAAAGG
>JAFGTN010000902.1 GCA_016934075.1 Pirellulales bacterium | reverse complement strand
GCTTACGGGACATCACCTCATGCCTCGACGCGACCATCTACGCACTCGATTCGACGACGATCGATTTGTGCCTAAAAATATTCCCATACCGAATCCTCGTAGAACAAGACAATGCAAGAAAAACATAACATATAGCTCTTTGCTTCGCCTGGATTGTGTATGATATCTATTCCTACGAATATGATGAATTCGGCAGGTAGGATAAAGTGATCCAGGATACCGATGGTGATCTGGACACCACCGACGACCAGCAAATCACAGAGAATGGATATAATCATCTAGGTGAGTTGGTTACCGTTGCCTCACCCGAAGGGCTTATCCACTACGAATACAACGAGGTTAACCGTTTTCATTTTCAACAGCGAAATCAAAATCAGAAAGTGAGCATTCCACAAGCTCCAAATCTGCTATTGCTGCTGATTCGTTGGATCGATCACAAAGTAGAACATTTCCTGTGCAACGGCGAACGAATGTTCGTTAGGCCCGTTGCCCACGGTAAAGCCCATCGCGGCCGTGGCCGCTTTGCCCCAATGTGCCGTTCGGACCTTGCGTATTGCCGCGCTTCGAGGATCTTCCAACAATTTGCCGTCGACTTTAAGCATTGGGTGACTGATCACCATACCGTCATCGGTGTCCGCAAAACCAAACGACAGCACATTAACCCGCGAGAGTTTGTTTGGATTTATGGAGAATGTATACGACTTGCAAATACCGGCTTCAATCTGCCCCACAATCCGGCCGTTGAGTATTATGTCGACCTTACCCTTGGGCGGTTTTTTCGAAGGCCAGACATTACCGACGCCAAACGACAGCAAGGCATCCGTCCCGGCATCCAACCCCGAAGGGCTGTTGCTGTTGTGAACCACGAACACCCGACTTCGCTCTTCCCCGCCGGGCACGCTTCGAACCTTCAGCGTAATCAATCCGTCTTCGACCATGGCCAAATTTACGCTTGCTTCATAGACTCTCCGATAAAGCGGCCTGGCGACTTCCTTCATGGGTTTCCAGGCCGATCCGTCGATCGAGAATTCCAGAATCTCACCATCACGAGGCTGGACCAGATGTGCTCGAAAAGTGGCTCTCCCCTTCAGAGCCGAGCCGTATCGAGGCGATATGATGGCCACGCGCCGGCCGATGCCCTTATAGAAACAATCCATCTTCTCGCCCCGCACGCTATACACCATATATCCCTGCGGAGAAAGATCCGCACAAGGCCCGTCCCACCAGGTGCCCGAAAGGGCCCCGCCAACACGAAACGGAACCTGCCGGTCGTTGTAGGCCACTATATGGTCGTCGCCCACAAGCTGAAGACGTATATCGTTTTCGCGGGCCAGCGCGGCAAATGTCGGATTATACTTGTCCAAGGTGTTTTCCGAACCGGTCACAACAAACGTGCCCGGGCTACGAGCCGCCATGTCCTGCCGCAGCCATTCGAGATGCTCCGGAATCAGGCGATGAGAAATTTCGTTTTTAAGGTGATAGACGAAATCGATCGAAACAAAGTGGATCTTGCCATACTCGAAGGAAAAGAAATTCGGACCCAGATACTCCCAGTACATGGCTTTGCCGGCACGATGGTCACCCAGCGGAAAATCCTTTAGCCGATGACTGGAATCCGTATGATCTCCCGCCACATTGTAATGCGGCATGGCCAAATGATTCATGATGCCCGTATAGTTGCGAAAGTATTCATGCCCACGCGCGGGCGAAGCCCCCAGCTTTTTGTCCAGGTTAATCAGGTCGCCGGTGTTGAAAACAAAGCGGGGACGCGGATCCAGGACGTTGATTTCATCGACAAAACTGCTCAACCCACGCAGACTGCGACGATCGTTCGAAACGTGCGAATCGCTGACGTGGATGAACGTGAATTCTTCCTCGCTTTGCCCGGCCTGTTTGAGCGTAAAATTCACACTCGGGGCGAGCGGTTTATACCACGAGCCGACAACGTCGCGACCGGACGGACGTGTGATATAAACAAAGACGGCCGAAGGCGAAGGTTCCAGGGTATAACGACCATCGGCATCGGTCTTGGTTACCGAATAGCCGTCGGTAACCGAAACGCCGCTCACACCTCGCTCTTCTTCCCGCAGAACAACTCGCCCGTTCACCACATCCGGCACGGGCTGGTCGTAATCCGGCTTGGGAGTATTTTTCAGAATCAGCTTGTGGATATTCGTCTCTGCCGCAGTCTCCGCCGCCAACGAAAAAACCAGCAGACAGACTAGCATGGAACAACATAGACATCTCGACACGATGATCTCCTCATGCAATGGTTCACGGCTTTCACAACCATCCGGTAAAAAACACTATAGTAGTTACCGTAAACCTTAACCGATCACGTGCAACCGGTGAACACATGTAAAATAGCAATAACACTTGAGCTTAGTAGTAGTCGAATTCGCAAGAATCAGATCAAGTGTTGCAGTTAGTTCATCTTGCCAGTGATAATAACTACCTTATCTAGCGTTATACCATTATTCAATGCAATTTTGCATAAATAATATTACACTATTTACTGCAACTTTTCTTGCAATTCAATTCGGTTTCGGTAAAGTCAGTGTTATGACCAAAACGCTACGACAAATCGCCGAGATCGCTCAGGTATCCGTAAGCACGGCCTCCAGGGCACTTAACGGCCATCCGGGAATAAGCCGCGATACGGTCGAAAAAGTACAGCATGCAGCCCAACGGCTGAGCTATCGGCCTAGACGTTCGCATCGACGCCTGGACGCCAGCCGTTGCCTATC
>JAFGTN010000088.1 GCA_016934075.1 Pirellulales bacterium | reverse complement strand
AGCCGCAAATAACAATGCTCCCCAAAACAAACAACAAACAACCGCCGCTCTCGAACAAATTCCGATCGGCCCTCAAAACGAAGCCGGTTCCGGTTCCGCTTTCAGACAACCGACTCCACAAAACCAGGCCGACAATCTGCAGGTCATTGAGGTCAACGGCAACGAGCGTCTTACAATTAACATCCAAAACGCCAACATCCGCGAAGTTCTCGACCTTATCAGCCGCAAAGGCAACCTGAACATCCTCACCAGTTCACAGGTCACGGGCAACGTCTCGGCGACGCTCAGCGACGTCGATCTAAACAGCGCTTTGGACGCCATTCTTAAATCCGCCGGACTTACCGCGCGACGTGAAGGTAATTTCATCTTTGTCGGAAACAACAACGACTTCGAGATCATGGAACGCTCGATGGATCGCATCACCTCACGCGTCTATCGGCCCAATTACGTTCGGGCGGCAGAACTGAAAACCCTGATAGAGCCGGTTCTCACGCAAGGTATCCCCGGAGCGGGCCTATTGAGTGTAACAACACCGTCCGAAATCGGTATTGCGGCCGACGATTCCACGGCCGGTGGAGACGCCTATGCCGGCACCGACGCCGTGGTCGTCCGCGACTTCGAAGCCGTTCTGGCCGAAATCGACCAACTGGTACTCGAAATCGACGTACGCCCCACCCAGGTGCAAATCGAAGCCATGATACTCAGCGTCGAACTTTCCGACAACTTCGAATTCGGCGTCAGCTTCGAAGTGCTACGACAGTTCCCACACTTGCGCTTCGGTTGGGGTACACCGGAGGATTCATTCAAAGATTTCAAGTACAACGGCGGTGTGAAAGTTGCCTTCCTCGATGACACCCTAGGCGCGTTTATCGAAGCCCTGGAAACCGTGGGCGATACCGACGTTATCGGCACACCCCGCCTCTTGGTCGTAAACAAGCATCGCGCCGAGATCCAAGTCGGCGAATCACGCGGCTATGTGAACACTACGCAAACCGAAACCGCCAGAACACAAAGCGTAGACTTCCTCGAACTGGGTATCCTTCTGCGAATCCGGCCATTCATTTCCAGCGACGGCATCATCCGCATGGAAGTCCACCCGGAAATCTCCGACGGCGAAGTCGACGTGAGAGACGGATTCACCTTGCCCAACAAACAGGTCACGCAGGTGACCACCAATGTCATGGTCCACGACGGATGCACGGTTGTCATCGGCGGACTGCTTAAGGAAGAACTCAAGAACGACCGCGATCAGGTGCCGCTTTTGGGAAGTCTACCGGTCGTGGGCGTCGCCTTCCGTACCAAAACCGAAATTATGAAACGACGCGAGTTGATCGTACTCTTGACTCCCCACATCGTCGGCGAGCCCGGCATCTGCGAAGAAGGCAACGAAGCCGCTGCCGAATTCCACCGCCGGCAAGAAGTCGTGCGAGAAAAAAACAGCCCTCTGGGAAAACGTTCACTGGCAAGACGCTATGTCCGCAAAGCACAGCAAGCCTGGGCCATGGGCGACCGGCACCGGGCCATGCGTTTGGCCGAAATGGCTGTGAATTTCGACCCGCAAAACCGCATGGCCATAGATTTGCGTAGCGATATATGGATGGGACGCCGCATCGGGAAACACACCTTGCCCTCCGAATTGGATCCTCCACCCATGCAAACTCCATCGCAAAATCCGCTCGACGGCCAACAAGTACCACCATGGCTTCTCGATGATCTCGGATCGCAAGCCACCGAATCCGGCGAGGTTCGTCAAGAGATGGCCCCCATGCCCATGAATACAACACTCATCGACACCGAACCCCAACACCCCATCGATCCCGGCCGGCCCGGAAAGCGAATTAACCTCAACCGGCCAGGAAAGCTCGACTCGCTAGCAAATCCTTAAAAGATAGAGGACAGAGTAGAAAATGGCGAATGTCGAATGAATGATCAAAGTTCAATGATCAATTGGAACTATCGAATGAAATACCACATTTTCTCTATCCTGATAGTTGCATTCTTTGTCCTTTCCACCGGCTGCTCCAGCCTCAAATGGCCCATGTCGACACCGGTCGAGGACGTTGTCGAGCTTCGTAAGCAGCGTAAAAGCGAAGTAATGGCAGAGTTTGATCAACGCCGCGATTGGGCCGAATTCCACGCGGCTAAAACCGCATGGATACGGGGCGATACCATGCGTTGCCGCCAATCGCTTACACGATTGCTGAATCGCAATCCCCACCATGCCGAAGCTCGAGCCTTGCTGGCCAAAATGGATCAAGAAGACGAAAAGCCCTTGGAATCCACAACACCCGTCCAACTCGCATCCTTCGATTCATCGCGACAGACCCCATTCCCGTCCGAAAACGTAGACCAAACGACCAATAATCCCTCATGTTCGGGCAGTGTCAAACTTGCCGAACGTGCCGAAGCCAACGGCAGTACGGACCTTGCCCTATCTGCTCAACTGCTTGCCGAGGGTGAAAAAGCCCTTGCCGGCGGTGATTGCGAATCCGCCATGGAGTTTTTCAACCAAGCCCAGGCGGCCATTCCGAACGATCCGCAAATTCCCACCCTTGCTGCCGTATCCGCGCTGGAATTAAACCGCGCAGATGTGGCCGTCAGTCTGACAAAACCGGCCATAGTTCGCTTCCCCGGCTCCGCCGCGTTACACCGTACTATGGGTGTTGCCTGCTACCGATGCGGGGACTACGAATCTTCCCAAGTTGTGCTGCAACAAGCACTTTCGTTGGACAATACGAATGCCCTAACGTATTTTTTACAGGGTTGTGCGTTGTCGAAGCTTGGGGAATCCGAAGCGGCCCAGACGCACTTACGCCAAGCCGCAACGCTTGACCCGCGTTATGCCCAATGTCGCGTCAGCGACTAATTAGGTTCGACTCCAGCAAGAGTCGTCACTCCGCGCAACCCGCCAATTGTTGGTCAGTTGAGCTGCCCGACCAATTATTCCGGTATGCGCGCCCGGCGCGTTTGCCAATACACGAGATATAGCTTCACACAGACGGAAACGGCGTCGGATGAACGGAACCACGTTATACAAATTTTCTGCACCAATTGCCTCCATACTCACTCTTACCGGCCTGGCCGTCTGGTCCGGCGGACTGTTGTACTACGGTGGTAACTTGACTATATGGCTGCCGATGCTTGCCATCGGAGCAACGTTTCTCGTAACAGCCGCATCGACCTGGCATTGGCGAAGCAAGCGTTCGCGGGCAGCGATTTCCCGCTACTTCAATCTGCTCTGCGGGCTCGACCCCGACGAGCTTCGCAATCCGGACGCATTGACCCATCTACCCAACCATTACGCAAATTCCTTCTGGCGCAACATCGCCGCCCAAGTCGGTCGCACACTGTCCCACATGGCTAACCGCATTGAAGAGGTCGAGCACGTCCGCCAAGCTACAGACATTCGCGCCCGCCGCGCAACCGCCGATTATCAGCATATCAGAGCGATTCTCGAAAGCCTTGACGACCCCGTAATTGCCATCGATAAATACGATGAACTAATGCTGGCCAATTCCAGTGCGGAGTCCTTACTGGATATAGATTCTAAAAATACCGAAAAGCGAGCCCTTGGCGCGGTACTTCGTTGCCAGAAGCTCGTTGATCTGCTCACCAATACGTGCCATTGCCAAGCTGCGGACAAGCGTAGCGACGAAATCGGAATCCGCGACGACCGGGAACAAGAAAAATGGTTTCGCGTAACAGCCAGCCGTCTAATGGCCGAATCCGACAACGAATACAATCCTGAAGACGGCACGCAAGGAGCCGTGGCCGTGCTCCGATGCATCGACGACCACAAGGCTCTGCAGCGGCGTAACGCCGAATTCGTTTCAGCGGTCAGCCATGAAATGAAAACTCCTCTGGCCGGAATCAAGGCCTATGTCGAACTACTGGCCGACGGCGAAGACGATGACCGGGAAACACGCGAGGAATTCATCAACGTCATCAACAGCCAGGCAAACCGCCTGCAAAGGCTGGTCGAAAATCTATTGAATTTAGCACGCATGGAAGCCGGCGTGGTAAAGGTCGACAAACAAAGCCGACCGCTAAATGAAGTTCTGGAAGAGGCCGTCCACGTCGTACAACCATCCGCCGAAGCCAAAGATATCCAACTCACGGTCGACCTCAGTCCCATGTACCTTGGCATCCTGGCTGATCGCGACATGCTCCTGCAGGCAGCTATTAACCTGCTTTCCAACGCTATCAAATACACATCTCAAGGCGGACAAGTTACCTTGCGCAGCCGCCTTGTCGACACCGAAGTGCGTTTCGAAGTCGAAGACAACGGCGTGGGACTCTCCGAAGAAGATTCCACGCGTGTGTTCGAAAAATTTTATCGCGTCAACAAAAATAAAGACATGGCACCCGGAACCGGTCTGGGACTGCCTTTGGCCAAACACATCGCCGAAGATGTACATGGAGGCCGACTCGA
The DNA here is from genome assembly GCA_016934075.1 of Pirellulales bacterium. Classification (GTDB taxonomy): domain Bacteria; phylum Planctomycetota; class Planctomycetia; order Pirellulales; family Thermoguttaceae; genus JAFGTN01. The sequence goes on along the minus strand of JAFGTN010000088.1, from coordinate 1,072 downwards.
AGTCAGCAGCACACTCGGCCAAGGCAGCATTTTCTCCATCACCTTACCGTCCTCGGGACAGCTTTCCCAACGCCCGGTTCTGACTCGACCACAAACGTAATAACATTACCTTTGAAAGTTCATCTCAAAATGGGAATATAAATGTCAAAACGTGTGCTACTTTGCGACGATGAGATCCAGATTATTCGTGCGGCCGAGTTCAAGATCAAACGTGCCGGCTACGATGTGGCAATCGCCGCCGACGGCCAGGAAGGCTGGGAAATGATCCAGCAACAACGTCCCGACATCGTCGTTACCGATTGCCAGATGCCACATCTCGACGGACTGGGACTCGTAAAAAAAATCCGCGCAAATCCCGAGACGGCCGATATACCGGTCTTGATGCTTACCGCCAAAGGATATGAACTAGACCAGGAATACTTGTTCGAAACACTTAAAATCCTTGAGCTGGTCGCAAAACCTTTCAGCCCCAGAGAATTGCTGAAAAGCGTCGAGCAAGCCCTGCAAGAACAAGATACTACAGATCCGGTGCACACATGAGTATGAATCTACCCAGCGAAATCTTCGGTAGCGTTATCGTGGTTCACACGCCCGAAGAACTCGCCTCCGAACAGGCCGAACACTTCGAAAGGTATCTGCCCAAGCTCGAGCGGGACAATGTTGTTTTAGATTTAGATAACACCGAGATCCTCGATAGTGCCGGCTTGGCGGCGATACTTAACACTCAAGACACATTCCGCGCCCGCGGCGGCCAACTGAAAATTTCAGCCACCAACACCGTCAATAGAAAGATTCTGGAAATCACCCGTCTTGACCAACAAATTGAAGTCTTCCAAAGCGTAATCGATGCGGTGAAGAGTTTCCAGTGATTATATGATAGAGTTGGACTTTTGCAAAATTGCGAGTCAAGGGCACATGTAAAAAGAAAGCTTTGCGAAGCGAAGGTTTCTTTTACATTGTCTTGACAGACACTAATTCATTGACAGATAACAAGTTAACATCTCTGCATCGTTTAGATATAATTTGCCGGCTGCGCCGCCAATTTATATCTAAGTGCCCTTGACTCGCAATT
>JAFGTN010000901.1 GCA_016934075.1 Pirellulales bacterium | reverse complement strand
GAATCTCGACGGCGACATGCAGGTGGACGGCGACCTCACGATCGAGGGCCTCTACCAGCTCAACGGCGGCGATATCCGCGTGAGCGGAACAGTAAACTACATAGACAGTAATTTCGGTGGTACGGGCACGATCACGGGAGGAGCTATTAATTATGCTCCCGATGCGGTCGACGAAGCCTTCAGCACGGCTGAAGATACTCCACTAACCACTGGTAACGTCCTGGCCAACGACACGGATCCGGACGGCGATACACTGTCAATGGAGTCATTCACGCAACCGACACATGGAACTGTGGAGTATAACGGTGACGGTACGTTCACATATACGCCCGACGCCAAATATACCGGTGCGGACAGCTTTACCTATACGGTTAGCGACGGCCAGGGTGGAACCTCCACTGCCACGGTGGATCTCACCGTGGATGCGGTTAATCATTCGCCGACGGACATATTGGTTGACTCAGTTCAGGACAACCAACCGCTGCAGGTCGAAGGCGCCAGCGAGGGCGTAACCGTGGTGGGGATTTACGCGCCAGGCAGTGAGACGAACATTCTAGACGGCAAGCCGGAATTGCAAACGCTGTCGGACCATCACTACTTCGAACACGGTTCACTAGGCTACACCGGTTACAACTACATGGGGAGCCATCACTGGTTCTCCGACAACGGCATCTCCATCAGCGGATTGCGGGGAGGGACGGTTGTCTTCAGTGACGGCACGACCGGTGAAATTGATGCCGTTTCCAATGGCGCGGGAGATTCCGAAAACGCTTATATCTACTACCGAGCCTATGATCAAGACGTCGACGCGACAATTGATGAGAACGCTTCCGCGGGTACGACGGTTGCCACGCTGTCAACGACTGATCCAGACGCCAACGACAGTTTTTCCTATTCCATTGCCGAAAACGACAACTTCGAGATCGTGGGCAATGAACTGCGTGTCAAAGATGGCGCGCAGTTGAATCACGAGGAAAACGCCTCGCACGACATCGAAGTTACGGTGACCGACAGCGCGGGTGATTCGTATGTTGAAACGATCACGGTGCATGTTGCCGATGTCAACGAAGCTCCTTCGGACCTGTCTATAATTCCGGACCTGGATAATCCGGCGAATCTGACTGACGGCGCGGCTGCCGGAACCACTGTTATCGGCATCTACGCGCCGGGTAGCAGTACTAATCTGCTGGATGGCGCGCCGGAACTGGAAACATTGTCCGACCATCACTACTTCGAACATGGTTCACTGGGCCATACCGGCTATAATTTTATGGGGGGCCATCATTGGTTCTCAGATAACGACATCTCCATCAGCGGGTTGCAGGGAGGTACGGTTGTCTTTAGCGACGGTACGACCGGTGAAATTAATGCCGTTTCTAATGGTGCGGGAGATTCAGAAAGCGCCTATATATATTATCGTGCCTATGATCCCAATGCTGATGCCACAGTTTCCGAGGAAGCTGTGCCGGGAACACTAGTGGCAGGCTTGAATGCCAAAGATGCGGATGCCGGGGATAGTATCACTTACTCCATCGTGGGTGACTCCGAACAATTCGAGATCGTGGGCAACGACATTCTAGTCAAAGATGGAGCGACTCTCGATTACGAGACGGCTGCGTCTCACGAACTCACTGTTCGAGCCACGGATGCGGATGGGCTCTCTCATGATAGAACCATCACTATCCATGTGGAGGATGTCGATGAGGCGCCTATAGTGCTCACTGAGATAGAAGACATTGTGCTCGATGGTCAGGCATTGCATTTCGGCGGCGGCGACGACACGGTTCTGCTTTCGGACCTGGACCTCAACACCGAGCCGGGCTCGGATGTGACCGTCGAGTTCTGGATGAAGTGGGACGGCACGAACAACACCATGCCCTTCGGCTTCGACCGCTATGATCTCTGGATGCGAGACGGGAACTTCGGCTTCAACACCGGTAGCGGCGACCTCTACGGTATCGACGCTTCGGGGCTGGAAGAAGGCTGGCACCACGTTACGGCCGTCTTCAACAACGGCAACGCGAACCAATCGCGGATGTTCATCGACGGCGTCGAACAGGAAATGGAGCAACACCGCGGCACGCCCAACAACGGCAGCGCCAGAGTGGACTCCGAGGCTCACATTTCCGGCTGGGGCGTGAGCGACGGTTACAAGTTCAGCGGTGAGCTCGACGAACTGCGCATTTGGAACGGCACTCGCAGCGAGGCGGACATTTTGTCATCGATGCGCGGCGAGTTCTCCTCAGACGATCCCAACCTGGTGGCTGCCTACGACTTTAGCGGCGCGGAGGCAACGCCCGGCGGCGTGACCGATATCTCCGGCAACGGCCACGACGGCACGATGATCGGCATGGATGAAAGCAACGTTGTGGAGTCCGACATTAATTCACAGGACCTGATGGTCAACGAAGGCGAGCAGGTGCAACTTGGCATCTCGGCCACCGACCCGGAAGGCGAATCATTGAGCTACGAGTGGGTCCAGACCAGCGGCCCCACGGTCGAGCTCAGCGACGCTTCTTCGCCTAACCCGACATTCACCGCCCCGCATGGATCGAGCAATATGGAAATCACTTTCGAGGTGCATGTTTCCGACGGCGAGAATAGCGTATCCGATACGATATCCGTTACCGTTAATGCCGTCAACGACGGGCCTGAGGCCGCGGACGATGCCATTTCTACCAGTGAAGATACGCCCGTCACCACCGGTAATGTATTGACTAATGATACGGACCTGGACGGCGATACGCTCTCCGTGGATTCGTTCACGCAGCCCGAGCACGGCAGTGTGGAGTATAACGGCGACGGTACGTTTACCTATACGCCCGAAGCCAACTACAACGGCGCGGATAGTTTCACTTACACGGTGAGTGATGGCCAAGGCGGTACCGATACGGCCACGGTGGATCTAACGGTGGAAGCAGTCGCTGACACGCCGACTTTGGATGTGGAGCCGGTGGTTTTGGGTGAAGAGGGTGTGCCAATCGGATTGCGGATTGAATCGTCGCTAACCGATGCTTCTGAGAACCTGTCGATCAGGATCAGTGGCGTGCCCGAAGGATTTGTGCTATCGGCCGGCAGTAATGAAGGCGACGGGACATGGGTACTCGAGCCGGGCGACCTTGAAGGATTAACGCTTACATCACCGCTGGGCCACATCGGAGAATTTCACTTGAATGTTGAGGTAACAGCCAGCGAGGCCAACGGGCACGCAGCAGTTACCGCGCGGTCAATCAATGTAAAAGTTGTGGCCATTCCGTTACCCGAATCGGAGAGTAATGATGACGGGATCGACTGGTCGGACGACACGGATCTTCATGTTTTGGATCCGGGACCGACAGGAGAAGGTGTGGACAAACTGATGAACACAGTAGAGCAGCTACTGCAAACCACCGTTGACGTGGATGGCCACGCCGGGTTATCGCTGGATGTGGTGGACGAAATCGTCGGCAACGGCAGCCATGAGCGGTTCCAACTGCCGGAATTGAACAGTGATACATCCGCGGCATTGAAGCTGGAACCGTTGACCTACAGTAATACGCATATGCCGGAGGATCAGGACGATCACGAGGTGGCAGAGCCGCAACAGTTGAATGGCGACGAATCGGATGTCCATGCCGAGATCCAGCGGGGTGGAATTTCGACATTCTTGTGGGGATTGATGCGGGGAATAGCAGGTACCAGGGAAACGGAAAGCCGGGACGACAAGCTCGACGCGGTGAAACCGGGGAAAAGAAGATAGATCCGGGGAATGACAACACACAAGTGGAAAGGATCTTTTCATGTTAGACCAAGATTCTAAAATCGACACTCTGGTAGACGACGACGTCTTGGATTCGCTTGCCGATTTGGAAGGCAACAAGTCCGAGACGATTAAGAGTGCCAGAGCAAGCGTGCGCATCCGTGTTAAGTCGAAGGTTATCGCCCAGCCCGGCAATTCGAGCAATCGATTGAAGCTCAAAATCCAGGGTGTCACGGGCGATATTTCGGCCGGCGGCTGTCAGATCCTTTTTCCGCTTCCACTGCGAGTTGGGGATATCTACTGGCTTACGTTCGACAAAACAGAGTTGAAGATCGACGCGGTATTTGCAAGATGTCTCCGTTGCCGACTGGTGCGCGAGGATGCTTACGAAGCGGGATTCAAGTTCTTCGAACAAGTTGATCTTTCGGATGCCATTGAAACTGATAAGAACGATGATTTGTTCGGTTAGAAACGGTTTGCAGTCATGACGACAGCCACATTAGAGCAACAAGCGGCGGAAAAGGATAATAAAACTCCGGTGGAGGTCTGCGCCGTGCTGGCGGGGCTTGGCGAAAGTTGCCATTCGACGTCGAAGTTCTATCGCCAGGCGCTGGAAGCGATCGCCGAACATTTCGGCTCGCCTTATGCCGCTGTTCGTGTTACCCATTCGGCGAGCACGTTGGACGAGCACGTGAAGGCCGAGGAAGATGACACATTGATGTGGGCGTCGGCGGCCGAGGAGGCCTTGCTGGACAGCCAGGCGCAAAATATACCCATTGCCCGCCTCTACGGTGTCGCGGGTACATCCTTGCGGGTGGCGGCCTTGGCGGTCCCGGTTTGCGAGCAGGCCAACCGGCCGATTGGCGCGATTTCGTTGATTGCCCGTTGCCAGAATGCGGCCGTGGCTAAGGTTTTTTTGAGTGAACTGACGGCCTTGGTTTCGTTGATCGCTACACACGCTCGGGTGATTGGGTCCAAAGGTAAATTGGGCACGGAAGACGACAGCGCCTTGAAGCGAGCCGTGGTAAAGGCGGCCGATTTCCAATCGCTGTACGAGTTGGCTTTTGCCGTCACAAACAGTCTTAAAAACAAGTATAACTGCGATCAGGTAACACTCGGCCAGGTCGTGAGCGGAAGAATCCGCGTGCTTTCGATTTCAGGCTTGGACAACATATATCCCAAGAGCCCGGGCGTGAAGCATATCTGCCAGGCCATGGAGGAGTGTCTCGATAGCGGTGAAGTGATATGTTGCCAGGACGAAGACAAATGGTCCGAGGAATCGGTAGCAACGAACCATCGTTTGCACAAGCAGTGGCACCATGAAGTGGGCAACTCGCCGGTGGCTTCCGTGCCGCTTATGGTGGGCGACAGGTGCGTGGCCGTGTTGGGCATGAGCCGTTCCAAGCAATTGCCTTTCACCAGTGATGAGTTGTCGCAGATCAGCCAGACGGTAACGCCGTTCGCCCCGGCGATGGAACTGGTGGCCAAGGCCGACCGCGGATTGTTGCGCCATTCGATCGATGTGGCCAAGAAGGCGACGGGATGGCTTCTGGCCCCGTACACCTACCGGCGCAAGATGGTAGCCGCGACAGTTTTGGCCGGCGTAGCCTGGTTCTGCTTTGCCACGATAAGTTACCAAATCACCGTACCCAGCCGGATCGCGCCGACCGAGATCCGCTACTTCGCCGCGCCCTTTGAAGGCACAATCAAGGCTTGCCACGTCGAAGTCGGCGACGAGGTTACCCGCGGCCAACTGCTCTACGAGATGGATACGTCCGATCTGCTGCTCGAGCGGGATAAGTTGGAATCGGAACTGGCCGTATTGCGGCTGCGCGTGAACCAGGCACTGATTGCGGAAGACGTCAAGTCGGCCGCGCTGAGCGGCGCCGAAATGCGCGTGCTGCAAGCCCAACTGGCGATCGCGCGCCACAATCTCGATGCGGCAAAAGTTCGCGCCCCGGCCGACGGCACGGTAGTGTCCGGCAAATTGTCGAAGCGTATCGGCGAGGTGGTGCCCTTGGGCGCGCCGCTCTTGGAGTTTGTGCCCCGGGGCGACTGGTCGGTCGAATTGCTGGTGCCCGAAACGATAGCTGATGAAATGCAGGCCGGTTTCCAAGGCAGCTTCGCCTGTAGCGCTCGCCCGGGCGAGTCGTTGGACTGTAGGATTGTGCGCATACGTCCTTCTTCCGAGCCGGTGGACGGTAAAAACGTTTACATAGCCGAGGCCAGCGTGGATGGTAAACCGGAGTGGATGCGTTCCGGCATGGAAGGCGTTGCCCAAATCGATGCCGGTAGGCGCCGCGTATGGTGGGTGGCTCTGCATAGGATAATCGACTATGTGCGTCTGAATTTGTGGCTCTAATACTATGTCCGATAATCCAGCAAATCCGAAGCTTGCCGAGCGGTTGCGGACCGTGCGGGCCGGTTTGCGCTCGGATCTGGAAGTTACCCGACATACGTTTCGCGGCGAGCCGTCATACGTGGTTCGCAACCCGATTACGTTTGCCAGCCACAACTTTTCGAAGGCCGATTATCAGGTCTTAATCGAGCTCGATAGCGAAAAGTCGTTGGGAGATGTTTTCGACGAATTGGTGGCCGCGGGTAAGTTGCAGCAGCGGCAGGAAGACGAGTTTTACGCATTCATCCTCAGCTTGCAGCAGTTCGGGTTCCTCAACCTGCCCATAACCGACGGCAAGGCCCTGTATTCGCGTTTTCAAAAAAGGCAGCTCTCTCAGCAGCGGGCCAAGCTGACGGGATTCCTTTTCTGGCGCGTGCCGTTACTTAATCCCGATGCCATGCTGGATCGCACGATGCGCTATGCTGCGCCGCTTTTTTCCCGCTTCGCTTTCGTATTGTGGCTGGCGCTGATGCTGATTTGCGGCGGGATCTTATGGCAGCGCTGGGGAGATTTCAAGGAACCGTTGCAATCTATCCTGGTGACTAAAAATCTGGTTGGTATGTGGATTCTATTGGTGCTGCTGAAGGTCATCCACGAATTCGGACACGCCTATGTGTGCAAGATGTACGGCGGCAAGGTGCCGGAGATGGGCGCCTACTTCATCTGCTTCACGCCATGCGCCTACGTCGACGCTTCGGCCGCGTGGGGTTTCGCCAGTAAGCAACAGCGGATCGCCGTGAGCCTGGGCGGGATGTATGTCGAATCGATTGTGGCGGGCATGGCCGTGTTGATCTGGAACGCCACCGGACCGTCGCTGGTGAACTCGTTTGCCCATCAGACGATCGTGCTGGCCAGCATAGTAACCATCGGTTTCAACATCAATCCCCTGATGCGCTATGACGGCTACTACATTCTTAGCGACCTCGTGGAAATTCCCAACCTCCGCGAGCAGAGCGCGACCCAGGTGAAAGCCGTCTGTAAAAGATGGCTGTTGGGCATTCGTGGCGATGTTCTGCCGTATTCGTTGGGCGGTCGGGCATTGCTGTTCGCCTACGGTGTATGTTCGTCCTTTTGGAAGGTCTCACTGGTGGTGGCAATCTGCGCCGGAGTTGCACTGAAGATCTATATCCTGGGAGCCATTATGGCCGTGGTCTACGGATCCATGGTTGTGTGGGGCATGATTGCCAAATTCGTCAGTTACTTATGGAAGTCGCCCGAGACCGCGCCGGTTCGCGGCCGTGCTTTCGTGGTGGGAGCGGCTGTGTTGGTGGGAGTGCCGCTGGGTATCGCGGCCATACCGATTTACATGCCGACCGAGGCCCACGGAGTAGTCGCCGCGGGCACGGAAATGCCCGTCTGCGCGCAAACCTCGGGTTTTTTGAAAGAGAGCGATGTTGTGCCCGGACAACAAGTCAAGGCGGACGCCGTGCTTTACGTTCTCGATAACTTGCCCGCCCGGTCGGTCGCCGAGATGTCCCGCGCGAAGCTCGATTTGGTTAGGTTGGAAGCCGAATGCGAGCTCGACCAGGACCCGGCCGCCGCCGCGATGACCCGCCGCCGCGAGGAACATGCCCGACGCACCTTGCGCAAAGCCAATCGCGACGTCGACGAACTGCTGATCCGCGCCCCGCTGGCCGGCAAAGTGGTCGAGTGCGATGCCGTCCCGAAAATGGGTCGGTTTGTTAAGGAGGGTGAAAGGGTCGCCACTATCACCTCGGGCGACTGGACCGTACGGACGCTGACAACGGCCGAAGACCTGGCCGACACCAGGCCGCGGGTTGGCCAGGAGGTTCGCGTGCGACTCTCAAGCGACGCCGGCGAAGAGTTCTCCGGTACGATCACCGATGTGGCAGTGACCGGTTCGAATAAAATCTCGGACGCGTCCTTGACCCAGTTGGGCGGAGGCACAATCGCGGTCGCCCCCGACACCATGACCGCAGCCGAACCCTTCTTCGAGATTACAATCAAACTCGACAATGCGAATTCCGACATAATCCGCCAAGGCACAACCGCCATGGTCAGCTTCGCCACTCAACCGCAAACAATCGGCACGCGACTGTACCGCTCGGCGCTGCGGTTCATCAATAAATTGCGGACGTGATGGTGCGTGACTATTGCATCTGCATTCTTTTCTGACTGATAACCGGCATAAGACCTGATTGCTAGCATTCTCCCTAATCCTGGTGTCAGTTAATTGGCAGCATGCAGACTGACAAGTTCCATCTGTTATTTCTTGGGGGATCCGCTTGTAATTGTCGTCGGCATCGCTAAGCTCAAAATGAGAGTGTGTAAGTTCTTTACCAGCATTTCGTCGGGGCTTGGTTGGTGCCGGGGAAGTCATCCTCGACACCCCTGACGTGGGAGGAAGGTAGGATGATTTGTTCCAGAAGATCTATTGTCTACTTGTGTATCCTGATTGTATGTTTCGGGATTGTGAGGCAGACATGGGCGGATGAAGTTGACCCGTATCTGGAAGACATTTCACGGACTCCGGGGGCCGTCGATGTGAGTGCTTCGGCACAGTCGATTACCGTTGAATTGCAGGCAATAGATACGTTGATCGACGGACTGTCGGGCATCGACAACGGAGGCATTATGTATTACAGCCCCAGTGGCACGGAAAGCGCAGGCTTCGGATTCACTCCCGAATGGAACTTGATATCCGGCAACAAGTACGACGGCGTCTATAGTTTCCCCGTGACTTTCGATCAGTATGCCGAGGCTGGTGATTGGCTGCCCAGGGTTGATCTTCGCGACGAGGGCGGCAACAGCGTGCTCTACAGTCACTCCGATCTGGTGACCATGGGCTTTACCAACCTGGCCGTAACGGTAACCAGCATCACACCGGACGTCACGCCGCCGGTTTTGGTGGATGCGACTCGCAATTTGAATATGGTTGACACGACCTCCGGCAGCCAGAGCATACAGGTTACCACGCACGTGACCGACGATCTGTCGGGGCTCGACTTCGGTGGCGTTACCTGGCGGAGCCCTAGCGGAACCCAATCCGCCGGTTTCGGTTTCTATCCCGAATGGAACCTGGTTTCCGGCGACGCCAACGACGGTCACTACGCATTCCCGGTCGAGTTCAAGCAATACTGCGAGCCGGGCGTCTGGGAGCCCGTGGTGGATCTGCAAGACGAGATCGGAAACAGCGAGTTCTACAGCACTGCCCAACTGGACGCGATGGGTTTGACCGATCTGGAAGTGCAAGTGATCAGTACACCAGACGTCACTGCCCCCGTGATTGTGGAGCTGGATCGCGATCCGCAAAGAGTAATCACCACGAACTCGGAGAAAACGATTCAAGTCTCGGTCCGCGTAACCGACGATATGTCGGGACTTGACAACGGGGGTGTGGTTTGGCGAAGTCCCAGCGGAATCGAAATTGCCGGATTCGGCTTCTCACTCGGCAACCTGGTTTCCGGCGATGCCAACGACGGTATCTATGAGTTTCCCGTCACGTTTCAGCAAGGCTGCGAAAAGGGTACGTGGTTGCCCGTGGTAGACCTGGAAGATGACATTGGTAACGACGTATTCTATTCTAACAGCGATTTGATCAACCTCGGTTTGAATATGACTGTGGAAGTAGGAGCCTTGGCCGGCGATGCAAACGAAGACGGCTATGTAGATGTGTCCGATCTGGGTATTCTGGCAACGCATTACGGCACCACCAGTGGCGCCGAATGGGGAGACGCCGATTTTAACGGCGACGGCAAGGTGGATGTCAGCGATCTGGGTGCCCTGGCAGCAAACTATGGTGCCGTTCCTACCGTGGCGGTGCCCGAACCGTCGGCGCTGGCTGGCTTGCTAGGGATGTTCCTAATGGGATTATTGGGTGGGGCGCGACGTAAGCGGTGTTAACATCGCGCCGCAAATCAGGGCCTTTCCCTTGACGGGTGTTAGTATTACTTCTGCCACGCCGCGTTGTTCGAGTGTGACGGGGTAGTTCAACGCGAGCAGCCGGTTGGGGCCGCCCGAGCGCTGTGCCAGGTCGATGCGTTCGATCACTTTATTATTTATTTTGACATCGAAAACCGGTCGATCCTCGGGCGTCACGTCCGGTTCGGACAAGAGCAGCGTTATGCGGTAATCGCCGGGCGGTACGGTGCTGTGGTCGCGGAGGATGGGGCGTAGCATGATTGTGATGGGTTTGTCGGAGCGGATGCCCGAGCGGGCGATTTCGGTCCAACTTTCCGGAGATCCGTTTTTCGCCGACTCGCCGGCCGGGGAGATGGTCGCATTTTTCGGGAGCATGAATGTCGACGCGCGGGTTTCACGTTCGCCCAGCGTTTGCCAGAGCTTGCGATCGGCGTCGAAATGGAAAGTGTAGGGGCCGGGCACCTGTGCCAGGGGATCGTGCGAAGTTGGGCCGAAGTTTATGCGAATGGGGGCCAGGCCCAATTGCTGGCGTAAGCGGATGATGTGCGGCAGCCAGCGGGTGTTCATGGAGACTATCGTGCCCTGGTCTCCGCGGTTGATGCCGCCAAATTGCGAGAAGCGGGCGAATTGCTCGATGACCGGTTCCGGACGACATTTGGCGATCAGCCGTCGCGCTTCGTCCTCGTGTCCGTTGGCCAGCGCCTTTTTAGCCCGGCGATAGAAGGTTTCGACGCGGTGTGCATCCAGGATGAAATGTTCCAGGCCCTTGAAATAGTCGAGCCTATCGCGCCTAGCATCGGTAAGTTTGGAAATATCGACCGCGTCGAGCAAGGCCAGACGTTGTTGGGTTTTCGGCAGTAGTTCGTCCGGATCGGCGACTTTATGCTTGGGATCGAAGAAATCGTTCGTTGTTTCACGAGAAAAATTGGGTGCCTCGGTTACCCATTTATGCAGATACTCGGACATCATTTCGGCGGCCGCGGTACCGAAGCAACGCCGGGCCATGTCGCGGCAGGTTTGCTGGAGCGACTCGTCGCGGGTGGACAGGCGGGTTTGCCTCGCTAGACTGTCGAAATAAATGTCCAGCGGGCGGGTCGTCCAATGGATGATGCCGAAGCCCGTGCTGCGAGCGTCATTTAATTTAGTAGACAGCTTTTGTGTGGGTAAATATGGTCGCCCCAGGTAGTGGCCGTCGTCGTGGTGTGCCCAGCGGATTACCGCAATAGGTCGATGCGCGCCCACCGCCGCCAGGTCGGCCCGGCTTTCCGGTTTTTCCAGATAGGACGTTCCGCGCAAAACGGTCTGATCCAGGGGCACGAATTTTACGTCCGGAGGCATAAAACGGTCGGCGGCTGGGAAGAAGGTGTTGTACCAGGATCCGATGGCGGTCTCCACGTCCTCGCGTCCCAACTCCTTCAAGGCACGTTGGTAAGCCGCCACGATGCGGGCCACAGCGAAAAAGTTATGACTGCGCCAGAGTTTTCGTGCGGCGGGCGTTTTTTCGACCTCGGAGGCGTAGCGTTTTTGCCAATCCGCGGGTAGTTCATCGAGTTTCATCGCCATCCAGGGCGTTGCGCCGTGACGGAACCAAGCGACCAGACAGTCCATGCCCGGGTAGTGCTCCAACAAGTCTTGCACCTGGGCCTTGTAGTAGCCATAGCCTGCGGGCGTGTCGGGATTGGCCAACCACATTTTTGGTTTGTTTGGGTCATGGCCTTGCATGCCCTTGGTGGAGATGGCGAAACGCGCCGATGCAGGCAGGGACTCGATCAGCGGTTGCGGATTGGCCGAGACCGTGTCGACATCGACCGCGAAATAGACCTTAACGCCGCGGTCTTGGGCGTGTTGGAAAACCTTGCTCATGAGCTTACGGGCCGCCACGGTTCGCGCCCGATCATCGCCGACGACCGAGGCACTGGCGCCGAACACGGGTTGATCGAAAACTTCACCGCCCCACATGCGCCGTACATCGTTGACGTGCATTGTCGACCAGTCGCGACCGAGCCGCGTGGAACTGAGGTATCCGACCGGTTTTTGTTTGCCTTTGAATTCGAAGCCGGCCATGGGGTTGTTGCCGTAGGCGTGTACCATCACGGCATTGTAGCCGGCCTTCTGCGATTGTGTGATCCAATTGCACCAATGGTCGAGGTTCCAGGAGGAGCAGCCGGAGAGGAAATTATGCCAATTGAACACGATGCGATCGAACGCCAGAGGCCGGTCGGAAAGATCCCACTCGTTGAAATCGAAAGGGGCGTCCTTTGCAGGCGGCATGGCATCGAAGCTCAAATAGAATCCGCAACCGAGCCGCCTTAGCAAAGCATATACACCGTAGACGACTCCGGCCGGATCTGCGCCGATGATCATCCCCGCCGGGCGTCCGTCGATGACGGCGGTGGTGATCGTATAGCTTTCCGGGCCTTGTAGTTGCTTGCCGTGAAGGTGCTTGAGCAGTTGCGGTACCGAGCGAGGCGTGCCTATGTAAATGGATTTCGCAACAGGTACCGGATCGGTTGTTATTTGAAATCGGTTTTTCGGGTAAAGCTTGCCGAGAAATTGGGCCAGTTCGCGGGCGGCCGTTTTTTCCGGCTTGGTTGCCTGGTCGCTACACACAATGGCGACCGGTGCCACGGTGTCCGCGGCATAAGCGGTGCAAGGGATAGTAGCAGTTGAGAGACACAGTGACAGTAGAATAGAGGATAGCAGTAACAAGTTAAGTGGCTTCATAGGATATCCTTTGTGCTTGTTTTTTCTTATTATGGTGCATTGAAATAACCATCCACAAGTGGCAAGCCAGGATATAATACATCCATAGGGTTAGTTTATATGGCTAATATTAGTCAGGAAAATCTTCCGGGAACTTGACGTGTGTGTTGACCGATTTAGAATCGGGATTGTAGGCATCTTCTGCACTGGCGACATCATCACCTTTGCGAACACTATTCTACAGGCGATACTTGTCGAAGATAGGAAGCTTTGGATTATTTGATCCCCGTCATTGACGGAGACCTCTTCGTCAAAGCCGAGGTTGCCATATTTTTAGCGTTTACGTGTCTTTTCTAGTGTGAGGTAATGTGAGTCGTGCCTGGGCCAGGCACGGTTGTAACTTCGACATAAGCTTGCGGCAAGGCAAGCCGGGAACAGATAGGCGGAGGATAATGCTCGATGGCAAAAACGGTCGTGCTACGGTCGTACTTTGCGCTGCTTATTGCCGCGCTGGTTCTTGTGCCCAACATAATGGTGGTTTCTCGGCGTGCGTTTGCTTATACTCCTGATGATCCTGTGGTTCGTCGCATGGTGACACGGGGCGCGGCTTTCCTCGAAAGCCATACCGAGAAACTTTTGGGCGGAAAAGCGGTTGTTGCCTTGGCACTGGTCAAAGCCAATAAGCCTCCTGATCATCCCCTGATCTTGGGAACCGCCGAGGAGATCAAAGCGAAAATCGCAGCCGCCGAAGGTGATCCGTCCAAACTGGTAATGGATAAAGAAGAAAACGACAATTACTCAATCGGCACTTCGGCCATCTTCCTGCTTTCCTACGACGCGGGTACGTATCGCGCGGAGATACAGTTTTTGCTCGATACACTTGCTCACCGGCAAAAAGAACACGGCGGTTGGGGGTATGTGAGTAAAATAGACGGTGATACATCGATGACCCAATATGCCGTGCTTACCATGTGGGAAGCTCATCAGGAGGGATTTAGCTTCCCGCCCGCGATGCTGAACGGCGTGGCGACGTGGCTGGCAAAAACTCAAGATCCCAGCGGCGCTTTTGGTTACCAGGGGCAAGTTTCTCCCACCTTCGAGCCCATCAAGCAATACGAAACAAGACTCAGCATGGTGGTGGCCGGTTTGGGAAGTACTTATATCTGTACGGATTTGATGGGGTTGGGACGTAAACCGAAGGAGAAGAACGAAGAACCTTCGGCCCTGAAGGAAGTCGAGGACACAACCAAAAAAGATTTACCCGATACTCAAAGAAGCAGGCCGAAAAAAATATCAATTTCGCTGGAATCGTCTATACTTCGTCGCGTACAAGAACGCGGCAACCGCTACATGGCTAAAAAATATGAAATAGCCCCATCGAGTGTCGCTTTCAAATACTACTATTTATACGCCCTGGAACGTTATTGCAGTTTCCGCGAACTGGACGAGGGAAAGGGCAATCGCAAAGACGGGCCTAAGTGGTATAACGACGGTGTCGACTACCTTATGGTGAAACAAACCGACAGCGGGGGTTGGGACAATCCGGTAAAAGGCGAGGCGGGGCCTTCGGTTTCCACGGCTTTTGCCATCCTTTTTCTCGTCCGGTCGACGCAGAAAAGTATTCAGGGCGACAGGGGTTATGGACCCGGAACGCTGGTCGGCGGGCGAGGCTTTCCCGATGAAGGCGAGGTAGTGATTCGCAACGGACAGGTTATTGCCAAGCCTACTACCAGCCCCTTCGAAGCCATGCAATCGGCCATGAAAAATCCCGGCGAAGCCGATCTGGCCGAAGCCATCGATCGCATGGACGAATTGGGCCCCAAGCAGAGCCAGATTCTAGTGAGCAAGTTTGCCGAAAAACTTCGCGCGCTGGTATCCGATCCTTCTCCGGACAATCGCATAGCGGCCGTAAAGGCCCTGGGCCGGAGCGGGAATTTGGAAAACGCGCCCATCTTGATCCTCGCCTTGGACGACAAAGATTCCGGCGTGGTTTTGGAAGCCCGCGACGGACTGCGACGCATGAGCCGCAAGATCGGCGGCTTCGGCTTGCCCGACAAGTATACGCCATCACAGCATTCTCAGGCGGTTAAGAAGTGGCGGGCTTGGTATAAGGAATTGCAACCGGACGCTGAATTTTGATTTTAATAGATGATAGAGGACTCGCAATTTTGCAAAAGTCCATTCGTAATCTACCATGTAGAATGATTTGACCGTGACGAACGAACCCACAACACCCGAACACTCGAATGTACACGTCGACCGTGGTATCTATCGGCTCGAGGTGTCGAGCTACGATCGCGTGGCCAGCATGCTGATATCACTGCTGGTACTGTTGGGTCTGGCGGTTTTGATCATGTTCGTGGTTTGGCTGACGAACCGCATCTTCATCCATCACGAGCCGCCGCCCGTACTGGCGGCCGAATTAGGCGAGCCCGACGATCCATGGGGCGGCGCCGACGATATCGAGCCGCCGGCTCCCCAGGAAGAAGTAATCGAGGAAGAAGTCGAGGAAACCCTCGAAGCGGTTACCGACGCCATTGCTACCCGAGCCACGATGATGTCCAGGCGGGTGTCGGGCGACGGCACCGGTCGCGGCGGGCGGGGTACTGGCCGAGGCCGCAAGGGCATATCGCGTCACTGGGAAGTGCAGTTTGCCAAGGGAAATACCTTGAATGTCTATGCCAAACAGCTCGACTTTTTCAAGATCGAACTGGGAGTGCGGCGGCCGGGCAATAAGATCGAATATGCCTCGAATCTTTCCTCGCGGCGACCCAAAAGGAGAATCGGTCCCACCGACCAGGAAAAACGCTACTACCTGACCTGGCGTCGTGGGAACCTGCAACAAGCCGACCGCGATTTGCTCAATAAAGCCGGTATCGACCCGGGACGCAGTCCGATATTCAAGTTCCTGCCCAGGGAAGTCGAGGCCCAACTTTTCGCCCTGGAGCAAAATAAGGCCGGCAGCCGAAAGGATAAAATTCACATGACCCGATTCGGGATATTGCCCGAGGGCGATGGATATAAGTTTTACGTGATGACACAGAGATAAGGGCAATGAATGAAGAATGTCGAAATCAGAATGAGGAAAGAATGACGGAATTGGGAATGCCGAGTGACCAATGATCAAGGTTCAATGATCAATGATCAAATCCTAAGTCCTAAGTCCTAAGTCTTATGTCCTAAGTCTCATACCAAATACCTTTTAACAAATCAGCCACGCGTCACGAGACGCGCAACCTTTAACCCCCGAACTTCCAGCCATGGACCTTTTACGAGTAACTTTTTTTTCAGCGATGGATTTTTCCGCGGTAACGACGTTTGTCGGTTACCTTATTTACGGGGCACTGGCCGCCATTGCCCTTTGGGGCGCGTTCTGCGTGATCGTTGTCTGGCGACGCGTGGGACAGACGAGTTATTCTTCAGAAGAGGAACAAGAACAGTTCCTCGACACGCTGGACGACCACCTGATCGCCGGTGAATTCGAAGAGGCCACGAAGATGTGCGACCAGGACGACCGGGCCATGTCCCAGTTGGGACTGCTGGCCATAATCAACCGAGATATGGGCTACCGCAAAATCCGCACACTCATTACCGACCGCTTCCAGCGAGACGTACTCTCCGATCTGGAGTTCCGACTCAGTTGGGTTTATACGGTCATCAAGAGCGCGCCCATGGTGGGGCTGCTCGGTACGGTTATGGGTATGATGGGCGCCTTCCAGAAACTGACCCAAGGCAGCAATATCGAGCCCACGCAACTGGCCGAGGATATCAGTTTCGCTCTGATTACGACCGCTTGCGGCCTTGCCATCGCCATTCCCCTGGTGCTTTCGACCGCATCGATCAACGTGCGCATCCGCAAACTCGAAGATCTTGTGGGTGTGGGAATGACCCGCTTGATGGAAACCTTCAAAGCCATCTCGACCGACCAGACAAAGAGGTAGGTAATGTCGGATCCTTCGACCGAAAACACCTTCGATTTCGACGACACCCGCCCGGGCGATGAGGCGATCGTGGATACTGCGCCGGTTTTGGAAGACGACGACGATTACGATTTCGACGATGACGGCCCCGTTCTTCCGCGTAGACCCATCCAGGACTCGGCCGACATGGACATTACGCCCATGATCGATATTGTTTTCTTACTGTTGATTTTCTTCCTGGTCAGTTCTACACCCGACAAGAATACAGCCGTCGAGTTACCGCCGGCGCGATACGGCGTGGGTGTAAGCGAGAAGAACTCGGTGGTGATTACATTGGCCCCGCCCGAAGGATCAAGCAAAACGGCCGTGTATATTGCCAACGGACGAAAAGGTAGCCCTCTACCTGCGAACAAAGCCGAGATGACGGCCGCCATCGTGGCCGCCGTTGAGAATGGTTTCTTCCGGGAAAAACCACTGAAGAAGCAAGTATTGATCATGGCCGGTGGTAAAGTGAAACGCAAGGAAGTGTATGAGGTCGAGATCGCCGTCAGCAAAGCGGATGTGGAAGGGCTGAAGATTTACCATGGAGTTTACGAGAAGGACTAGAGGACCTAACGGTGGCCATTCAATTTCCATGTAGCCAGTGCAAGCAGACGCTTTCGGTCGACGACCGGCACGCGGGGGCCAAGATCCGTTGCCCCAAGTGCGGTGCGATATCGGCTGCGCCGGCCGGTGAGGCGAGTGGAGTGCAAACGCCGCGTCCGGCATCGGGAGGTGGACATAAAAAGGCCAAGGTTTCAAAGGCCGCGACATTGGATTCGTTCGAGGAAGTCGAACCCATTCGTTTTGTGAAGAAGAAGAGCGGCGACAACGAGTTGGATATGACGCCCATGGTCGACGTGACCTTTTTGTTGCTAATTTTCTTCATGGTCACGGCCGCTTTCAGCATGCAGAAGTCGCTGGAAGTACCCACGCCAGACGAAGATAAGGCATCGACACAACAGCGGATCGTCGACCCCGAAGAAGGCAATATCGTGGTTCGCATCGACCGTGACAGCACGATCTGGGTGAACGAGAGCGAGGCGCCCAGCGAACAGGATTTGCTGGTGAAACTTCGCGAGGCCAAACAGGGTACGCCCGGCAGCGATTCGCCGCCCATCAACAGCTTGCTGGTAATGGCCGACGGCGAAGCGCGGCACGAAGTCGTGATCATGGTCCTCGACGCCGGCAACGCGGTGCAAATGGAACCAATTCGATTAGTGACGGTGGATGAGAGTGATTTTTAGTTGTCAGAAGATAGAGGACGGAAGACAGAGGGCAGAGGACAGGAAAGAATGCCGAAATCAGAATGACGAAAGAATTAAGAATGCACAATTACCGAAGGCCCAATACCAACCCGAAGCGCAAGCGAGGCAAGCGCGGCGTTGTACAGCGATTCTCCCTCGCTTGCGCTTCGGGTTAGTATTTCACGAAACACCGCTTTAAGCGGAACATAGAAAAAAAGAGTAACGATGATTTCAGCGGAAAAATTTCTCGATCTCCTGGAAGAGAAGGACCTTTTGCCTTCGGACATGGTCGCAAAACTGCGCCGCCAGGTGGCCAAATCGCCTGCGCCCGTCCCCGCGACGGCTATTGCCAAACGTTTGATCGAAAAGGGATACCTTACTCGTCCTTTGGCCAAGCGTCTTCTGGCGACATCGGACCAAGCGTCCAAACCAAAGACCGAACCCGAGATAAAAGAAAGTCTGGAACTTTCTGACGATGACGATGACACGGTAATCGACGATGAAGACCTGGTGTTGGAAGTCATCGACTCGGACGACATGGCCCTGCTCGTGGAAGAGTCTACACCAGCCGAACCGCCACCTCCGGAAGTCGTGCCCGTTGAACCACCTCCCCTTGAGGCGGCGCCGGTCGAGGGTGAAATAGTAACCGGCGACGTGGTGTCCGACGCGGAGATGCAGACTGGCATATTGGCCGATCCGGCACTTGACGTCTCGAACGTCGAAGACGCCGGCACACTTTCTCCCGCCAGGCGAAAGAAGGGCATAATCGGCAAGATTATGCCGGCGCGCGACCGGCGTCGCAAAGCCAACGTCTGGGACTCCTCGTTGCTGTTGCTGGGAGGCGGTGGGCTGGCTATCCTGGTGATTCTAGCCGGTATCTTCATCTGGGTTTTCTATGGCAATACGGGCGACGCCATGGTCGAGGAGGCCAACACGCTTTACAAAGATGGATCCTACCAGCGCGCCATCGCACAGTACGACGAGTTCATCAAGAGATATCCCGACCACCCGCAAGCCAGCGCGGCGCGCGTGAGTCGCGGTCTGGCCAAGATACGCAACATCACCGAAGGCTCGACCGATTTCGCCAAATCGCTGGGTGTTACAGTTGAAGTCCTCGGAGAGATCAGTCCCGAGAAGAACTTCGGCGACGCGCGAGACGAACTGCGCTCTCTCTTGCCCACGCTGGCCGAAGGACTGGCAAAGCAGGCCCACGAAAAAACCAGCCTCGAATACGTGGAAAAAACCCGCGAGGCTTTGGCGCTGGTGGATAAACACGTTTCCAAGTCGGATCGTCCGGTAACGCGTCTGGAAGACATCAATTCCTCGTTGGCCATGACCGAGCGTCGCATCGCTCGCGACGACGAATTGGCCAAGGCGGTGGCGGCCATGCAAAAGGCAATCGAGGGAGGCAAAACCCCGCAAGCCTATGTAATTCGCCGGACCTTATTGAAGGAATATCCCGACCTGCTGGACAACGAGGACTTACGCAAGGCCGTGTTGGCGGTCACCCAGGCCGAGAAAACCGCCGTGAAGTTAGTGTCCGAAGGGAAGAAGGCGCAAACCAACGTGGCCCCGCCGGCAGTCCGCCCGGCCGCGTGCATTGCCCAACAAATATTGCATAAAAAGCTTACTGGAGTCAAAGGCGAGGTTGTTTTCGTGGTAGCCGAAGGCGCTGTATACGGATTGGACGCCGCTGAGGGCATTGTGCTTTGGCGACGTGACGTGGGCTATAATACAAACGCCCAACGCCCGAGTTTTCCGCCCATTCCCGTATCGAAACGGCCCGGCAGTGACGTCTTGCTGGCCGACGTGAAATCCAAATCGCTGATCCGCGTGGAAGCCGCCACGGGTAAGATCCGCTGGCGACAGGAAATCGGCGAGCGTTTCGACGCCAGGCCGGTTATCGACGGTACGCTGGCACTGATCGCCACCGAGTCGGGCCGTCTGGTGAACATCGACCTCACTCCGGGCGACATGACCGGCTACATCCAGTTGCCGCAAAAGCTGAACGTGGCGCCGGTAGTCGATAAGAAACGATCGCGGATTTATCAACTGGCCGAGCATTCGAATCTCTACGTGCTGTCCTCGACCGACGGGAAATGCCAACAGGTATTGTACCTGGGGCACGAGACGGGCAGCATTTCGGCTGCTGGGGTAATGATCGATAAATATCTGGTATTTGCCGAAAATCGTGGAGTCAATAGCGTCGTTTTAAGAGTGCTATTACTGGACCCGAAAGATGACAAGCCGGCCCCGTTACCCATCCAGGAAGTCGAACTCGAAGGCCACGTAGATACGGCGCCGGTGGTCACGGGCGCGAGGATGTTGTTGACGACCGACAAGGGCCGTCTCTACGCCTTGCGGATAAGCGCCAGTAGTGCCACTCGCCCACTGGAAAAAATAGGTCAGTTGCAAACCAGTACCACGGCCAATCTGGTTCGCTATTCGTTGCTGCTGAACGAACAGTTCTGGGTCGCCGACGATGCTCTATCGAAATACGAAATTCAATCGTCATTGAGCAGCTTGAAACCAAAATGGAACACCGCCAAGGATAGCGTTTTCCTGCAACCACTTGCCGCCGGTGGCGGCTGTATCTTCAGCACCCGTCGCAGAATCGGTCTGCCGGGCGTTATTGTTTCGGCGATCGGGATGAACCAGCCGGATGTCATGTGGGAAACCCGTTTGGCCGTAGGACCGGCCACCGAACCGACAGTCGACAAGGCCGCCGCCAAGATCACGCTCGTCACCAAGCTGGGCGGCATCGTGGAAATTCCCGCAGCGAAGCTGGCCGCAACCGAGCAATCCATCATCGATAAGCCGGTGGTTACCCTTTCCGACGAGGAAATCCAACATTCGGTCGACGGAGTCATCAACAGAGACGGTTTACTGGCCCTTTCCATGGGACATGGCAGCGAACAACTGGCCGTCTTCGATCCCAAGGCCACGCCCATCAAGTTCCGTCCCATGGTGTTGCCCGAACCGTTGGCCGCGCGGCCTATTGTTTTCGGCGAGGGACTACTGGTACCGTGCACGATCGGGCAAGTGTTCAATCTGGAT